>JADFKG010000027.1 GCA_022565075.1 Chloroflexota bacterium
GCCGCCGCCGCCAGACCCACGATCTCCGTGGCGTCCATCAGGCGGCGTACCCGACCTCGGAGACGAGACCCGAGGCGGCGAGCGCAACGGGAAGGACGGCCAGCAGGCCCCGGCACACGCGGCGGCCAATGATCCGGCGCCAGCCCGCCACGGCGAAGGCAGCCGCCAGCGGCCCCGGACTGAGAGCACTCGTGAGGCTGACGACGAAGAACGCGCCGAAGTTAGCGGCCAAGGCGGCGGCGGACATTTGTGTCGAGTGTGCCCGCCACTCGCCGGAGGGTCAACGTCGTCGCACGAGGGCGTATACTTGACCACTCAGAAACCGATGAACAGCGACCAGCGTCCGCCTATCCTGACCGTTGAGGACGTAAGCAAGGCTTTCGGCGGTCTGAAGGCCGTCAACCATGCCAACCTTGAGGTCGCTGAGGGCAGCATCACCGGCCTGATCGGGCCCAACGGCGCTGGGAAAACGACCCTCTTCAACATCATCTCCGGCTTCATCAAGCCCGACTCCGGACACATCGCCTTTCAGGGCGAAAGGATAGACGGCATCCCACCGCATAGAGTCTTCCACCGCGGGCTGGTACGCACGTTCCAGATCCCACGTGAGTTCGGCGGTATGACCGTACTGGAGAACCTGATGCTCGTGCCCAAAGACCAGGAGGGCGAGCACCTGTGGGCCGCCTGGTTCTTGCCCTGGCGCGTCTCCAGGCAGGAGGACGAAAACTTCACGAAAGCAGAGGAGGTCCTGCGCTTCCTCAACCTGCACCAGTTGCGCGACGAATATGCGCTCAACCTCTCCGGCGGTCAGAAGAAGCTCCTCGAACTCGGCCGCACGCTGATGTGCAACCCGAAGATGATTCTCTTAGACGAGCCGGCGGCCGGCGTCAATCGCACGCTAATGCGCGGCATCGTCAACGACATCAAGCGCCTGCGCCAAGACCTGGGGATCACGTTCTTCGTCATCGAGCACGACATGGACATCGTTGCCCTGCTCTGCGACAGGCTGATCGTGATGAGCGAGGGCTCAAAGCTCGCCGAGGGAACGCCCGAGGAGGTGCGCGCCGACGAGCGCGTTCTAGAGGCCTACCTTGGCGGACAGGTCCGATGACGAAGACTCAGGCCGCGCCCCTGCTGGAAGTGAAGGACGTCGTCGCCGGTTACGCCAGCGAAGTCGACATCCTTCACGGCGTATCCATCACGGTTCATGGCGGCGAAATGGTGGCGATCATCGGCCCCAACGGCGCCGGCAAGTCAACGCTCCTGCGGGCGATCTTCGGCCTGCTGGCCGCACGCCGCGGGCAGATCAAGCTCAAGGGTCAGGATGTCACCAACCACGCGCCTAACGAGCTGGTACTACGCGGCCTCTCCTACGTACCGCAGGTAGACAACGTCTTCCCCTCGCTCTCGATCCTCGAGAACCTGGAGATGGGTGCCTTCATCCGCGAAGAGGGCCTCGCCGAGCGGCTGGAGTACGTCCTCTCCCTCTTCCCCGACCTCGCGGGCCGCCGCGGCGAAAAGGCAGGCAAACTCTCCGGCGGCCAACGCCAGATGCTGGCCCTGGGCCGCGCCCTGATGCTCGACCCGAACGTCCTCCTCCTCGACGAACCGTCCGCAAGCCTCTCCCCGAAGATGGTCGACATGATCTTCGACCGTATCAAGATGATCAACGCCGAGGGCACCGGTATCCTCCTCGTCGAGCAGAACGCCCGCGAGGCGCTCAGCGTATGTCACAGGGGGTACGTGCTGGCGATGGGCGAGAACCGGCTGGAAGGCGAAGCGAAGAGCCTCCTCGACAACGAAGAGGTCGGAAAGCTTTACATGGGAACCTAGCGGATGGCGACGCCACAGACGATCTCGCCGAATCTTGGGGATCGTCTGCGTGGCTTCCAGCGTTCAGCCGGCAACATCGCCGCCGGTGGCGGCCTTTGGGCGGCGATCATCGGTTTCACGGTCTGGGCAGCGTTTGCCGAGCGTGACGCGCTGACAGTCGGCATCGTGCTCGGGGCGATCCTCGCCTTGGGCGCAGTGGGCCTCACACTGATCTTTGGCGTGCTCAAGTTCGCGCACTTCGCCCACGGAGATTCGATGATGCTGTCGGCGTTCATAGCCTGGCTCCTACTGAACGGAATCATCGTCGGCGAACGAGCAGGGTCGGAGACCACGCTGCTGCCAGTCACCATCAACGACCTACCGGGCGCCGACAGCGCCATCTGGGAGTTCTCGTTCGGCTACGGCCTGATCGTGGCGATGCTGCTGACCGCAGTCCTGACGGCCGGAATGATGGTCGGCATCGACCGGGTCGTTTACCGCCGGCTGAGGAGGCGTAAGAGCGGCATCGTGATATTCGCCATCGCCTCGCTGGGTCTGGCCTTCGTGATGCGCAGCGTGATCCTGATCTTCTGGGGGCCGACGCCGCGCCTGTACACACCGGGCATCCGAAACCGCATCGATCTGCCGTTCGATGTGAGCGTGCTGGCGGATCAACTGTTCATCCTCGCTGCCGCCTTCGTCGTCACCGGAATCGTCTACGTAATGCTCTTCCGTACGAAGCTGGGCAAGGCGATGCGTGCCATGGCCGACAACCCGGATCTGGCCCTCATCAGCGGTATCGACACCGACCGCATCATCACCTGGACGTGGGCCGTCGCCGGTTGCCTCATCGCCGTCGCCGGCGTCCTGCTGGCTCTCCAGGCGCATCTGGACTCGGAGTTAGGGTTCGCGCTGCTACTGCCTCTATTCGCCGCCGCGATCGTCGGCGGCCTCGGGAATCCGCAGGGTGCATTGGTTGGCGGATTCGTCGTCGGCATAACACAGGAGGTTGCTGTCACATTCGACTTCCTTAGTCCAGGCTACAAATTCTCTGTCGCCTTCGCCATCCTTATCCTGATCCTCCTCGTCCGCCCACGCGGCCTCTTCGGGGAACGATCGTGATACTCGCCGGCAAGCGTCCAGCCTGGGCGCGCGGCCTGAAGCCGTCCGACTTCATCGCAACGGCCGTGCTCCTGACGATTACGCTAGCGATCCCGTTCATCGCATACGAGCAGTCCCGCGGTGCGTTCCCGGACGGCAACATCGCCGGCACCATGAGCTTTTACACGGCGTTTCTAGTCACCGTCGGCGTCTTCGCCCTCCTCACTATGGGGCTCAACATCCAGTGGGGATACACGGGCGTGATCAACTTCGGCGTGCTAGCGTTCTTCATGCTCGGCGCCTACACAACCGCCATCATCACGAAGGGCGACCCGCAGGGCGACTTCACAACCTACATCGGCGGCTGGGGTAACGATCTGAACCTCATCCCCGCCCTTGCGACCGACCAATGGTTACCGTTCGTGATCGCGACGGCGGCCGCAGCACTGGCGGCCGGGCTGCTGGCACTCCTGGTAGCATTCCCCACCCTGCACCTGCGCGAGGATTACCTGGCGATCGCAACGATCGGCATCGCCGAAGTCATGCGGCGCGTGGTCATCGAGGAGCGCTGGATGGTGAACGGATCACGAGGTCTGACCGGCGTTCCACAACCGCTGGGCGGCCTCGTGGATCAGAGCGACTATAAGTACCTTAACGTCGTGATCGTCGGCATCGTCGTTATCATCGTCTTCTTCGCCCTCGAACGCGCCGTGCGCTCGCCCTGGGGGCGCGTTCTGCGGGGCCTTAGCGACGATGAAGAGGCGACCGCGGCCAGCGGCAAGAACGTCTTCGCCTTCAAGACACAGAGCTTCGTCGTGGGCGCAGCGATCATGGGCATCGGCGGCTCGATGTACGCTTACGCGTTCTCCGCGCTCAGCCCGGACGCCTTCACTCACCTCTTCGCAACGTTCATCTTCTGGGCGATGCTGATGGTTGGCGGCAGCGGTAACAATAAAGGGGCGATCGCCGGCGCATACGTCATCTGGGGCCTGTGGACGATCAGCCTCCAGATGCAGGGTTACGAGTTGGGCGACGTCATCGAAAGCCGGATGCCGTTCATCCGCGGGCTGTTGCTGGGCGTGGCTATCGTCGGCGTGCTGCTCATCCGCCCGCTCGGCCTCCTGCCACAGGAGCGCCGCGTCTCGGCCTGGGTAGAGCGGCGCGTGAAGAAAGAACGCTCCACCCCGGCGCCACCCGCCGAGACGTAGGGCCGCGGCACACAGATGAAACGGGGGGAGGCGAATCGCCTCCCCCCGTTCTACTTCCGGCTTTTTCGGACTACTAGGGAGTGATGTCCTCGACAGTGAGCGTAGCCAAGTCGACCTTCCAGAGCTTGTCCTGGACGAACTCCTCGGCCGCCGCGTCGACGTGGAACCACTCGATAGCTCCAACTGCCGGGTCTCCCGCGCTGTCGAACTCCAGCGGACCGGTGACACCCTCGTAGTTGATGTCCTCGCCGGCGGCGAGCGCGGTCTTGGCGGCGGCAAAGCCTTCAGGACCGGGGTCGATCACTGTACCTGGGGCGTTCGCTACGTTGCGGAGCTCATCACGGATCGCTGTCCGATCAGTGCTGCCTGCAGCCTCGGCTGCGAGCGCGATCACGTAGACAGCATCGTAGGCTTCCTTGATGAACGGCAACTGCGGAAAATCGCCGTATACGGCTTCGTACCGCTCTTCAAAGCTCGAATCGGCGTCGCTCGGGAGCGCCGCCGGAGCCGTTCCACGAACGCCGTCGAACTCGGCCCAGCCGAGCTTGTCCAGCATGTCCGTTGACTTCGTGCCGTCGACGAAGATGATGTTCTCGAACAGGTCGCCTTCAATGGCTTCGCGCAGGAAGATTCCGGCGCTCTCCGGGTACGCCATAGCCGCCAAAGCGTCGGCGCCTTCGCACTCAGCTAGCTCGGAAGCGTAGGTCACCTGCGCCTCTTCGTGCGGGACGGCGGCGTTGATGGCGCCGCCCAGGTTCTCGAACGCAGCGGTGAACGCGTCGCTCAGGCCTTCGCCGTAGGCGTTGTTCACGAAGATGTTGCAGACCGTTCCGTAGCCGGCATCGTCCGCGAGGTTGGCCAGTAGGAGGCCCTGCGCCGCGTCAGAGATCGTCGTGCGGAAAAGGAAGTCGTTGTCGTTAGCGTCCGTCAGCCCCGGGCTGGTGGAAGCGGGCGAGATCAGGACAACGCCCGCGGGGCCCGTCACCTGCTCCGCGACGCGAAGCGTAACGCCGCTTGAAAGCGCCCCAACGATACCCTGGACGCCTTCGATGTCCACGAGGCGTTGTGCGTCCGTAGCAGCCTGGTCCGGGTTCGTGCCGGTATCACCGCGCACCAGCTCAACGTCCTGACCGTTGACACCACCGGCTTCGTTGATCTCAGTCACGGCCAGTTCGACGCCGTTGAAGATCGGCTCACCGAAGTCGGACAGACCGCCAGTAAACGACAGCAGGGCGCCGATCTTCAGCGGAGCACCCGGATCGAGAGTATCGTCCGGCGCGTCGCCGGTATCCGCCGGAGCGTCCGTCGGACTAGCGTCACCATCATCGTCATCATCACCACAGGCTACCGCGAGACCGAGCAACGCAATAAGCGCACCGACAAGCAGCCACCTCCAAGATATCTGGGGCAAGGATTTCAGCATGAGCATGCCTCCTTTTGCTTTTCAAGTCCGGCTGGTAGCCGGACTGCAAGCAAATGTAATGGCGTAGAATCTGAGGGTCAAGCGCGCTTACGTTCCCAAACACGCCGATATCGCGCCTCCAGCGGCCTCATCACCGCTCAGCTCCATCACCAGCCTAACGCCACCTCCCTTCAGTTCGAAAATGTCTCGGAATACGTTCGCCAGCGCCTTGTTACGGGCGCCCGGCTCAAAAATCACACACACAACCGTCGCTTCGTCCTCCAACGCGACGTTCGCCAACGGCGGCGCTTCCAGTGACTCAGACATGGCGCCGCGGAAGACCGGCCCGCCCACCGCCAGCGCCAGCAGCGGCGAGCTCGTGAGCGCGATGTGCAGTCCGCGGACGGCCTCAGCTACCGCCAGCGCACCCTCCCCGGGCGGGCCGACGATCGCGCTGACACCCTGATCTTCTATGTTCCGGACAGCCGCTGCCGTCTGAGAAGCGTCGGCAGCGCCATCGATCAGCACCTCTATTGGCGCGCCGAAGAGGCCGCCGGCGTCGTTGATCTCGTCCACAGCCATCTGCATCGCGTCGCCCACCGCTCGGCCGCTGACCGTCTGAAGCGGCAGGACGGCGCCAATGCGCAGCGGCCCATCCGGCGTCCCGGCGACAGCCGAGAGTTCACCGGCCGGAATGACGGCGCCGACCTCAGCCGCCAGGTCGACATCACGGATCTCCAGGTCGACGACTTGCTCGCCCAACAGCCGCCAGACGGTCACACGCCCCTTCGCCAGATCGCCATCGTCGGTAAAGTCGACCTGACCGGAGACGCCGATGTAGTTTACGTCGCCGCCTTCGGTCAGCGCCTGGACCGCCGCCGAGAACGCCTCCCCGCCGGGGTTCACGATCTCGCCCGGTGAGTTGGCGACGTAGTGCACGTTGTCGCGAACCGCCGCTCCGTCCGTCGAGTTCGCAGCGGCCGCGGCGAGAGCGATCAGGTACACGGCGTCGTAGGCTTCTCGAACGCCGGCGAAGTCTGCGGGCGACGTGCCGAACCGCGCCTCGTAAGCCGCGTCAAACGCCTCCGACCCGATAGCGGTGAGACTGACGCCCTTGGCGATCGCCTCTCCCGGTAGGCTGACGCCGCGGAACGAGGCTTCGTCGCGGCTGCTGCCCCCGAGGAAGAACTTCGCCGGAGCGCCCGCCTGGAGCACCCGGCCCAAAGCCTGCGCGGTGCCGTCGGGCGACGCGAAAATCACCACGGCTTCAGCCGCCCCTAGATCGGAACGAGGCGTCTCAGCCGGAGTCCCCTCATCAGTGGGCGACGGCAAGCCGCCTTCGTCGTCTCCGCATGACGCGACGATCACCGCCAGGCAGACGGTCAGAAGCACGGCTGCAGCGCGGCCAAACATGTTCCATAAACGGTATGTGTCGCCGAACCAGGGGTCAACCGGCCTCTAGCGCCACAACGCTGGATATCCTACGCTGAATCCAACGTGAATAGAGCACAGAGGACGACCTGATGCCCCGCATTTCAACGCTCCGCCTGGGCAGCCGCGCCCGCTTCCAGGACCGTTGGACAGGCAGCATCTCCGCCATCGAGATCACAGAGGACTGGGAAGCGGTTAACGTCGTCGTCGAGAGCGGCTTCCTCCTCTGGCGTTCGAGTTTCCGGCTACCCCTCTCCGCCGTCTCCGACTGGACGGACCACAGCGTGACGTTCACCTGCACCAGCCGCCAGGCGTTCGGGCACGAGGTGCCACCCGTCGCCGTGCCTTCGCGGCCGATCGCCAGCGATACGCCGGTCTCCGCGCCCAACGTCAGCATCGCCGGCGCGCTGATCGACCAGGGCGACCGCAAGGTGCGGGAGATCATCCTCTCACGCGGCGGCGGTCACGTGCGCATCTCCGTCAACGACGTCGTCTTCGAGGGCAAGACACTGGCGCTGTCGGCTCAGCCGGAGGCGCTGCCGCGATATCGCCCCGACGACGAGATCGACCGCTCCATCCACCGTGTAATCCGCAACGACAAAGGCCTGACCGCCGATGAGAAGCGCGGCCTGCATTTCGCCGTCGAAGGCGGCATCGTCACGATGTCCGGAAACGCCCGCGTGGAGAACGCCCGCGAGCGAGCGATCGAGATCGTCGACGCGATCAGCGGCGTGATGAAGGTTGACGACGCCTCGCACGACGACCTGAGCCTGGAAACTGCGATCGGCCTCGCGCTCGATGGCGCAGGCGTCGGCCGCCACTCCCAGATCTACGCCCGATCGTCGCTGGGTAAGCTGCAACTGTACGGCTACGTGCCGTCCGTGGCCGCCGCGGACGAGGCTGTCCGCGTAGCCGCCGCCGTCTCCGGTGTGCGCGAGGTCACGAACAAGCTCGAAGTACAGCCTGCCACCGCCTAATTCAAAGTCGCCTGACCTACTGCGCTCCGTGCCAGACGGACATGTGGTCCTTCACCGCCTGGTGGTAAGCGCCCGGCTGGTAGTACTCGTCGTAGAAGTCCGTCTCCAGGTGTTGCGCCTGGAACCAGACGTTCATCTCCATCGGGTCCAGCGTCGCCGGGAATCGCCCGTAAGTCTCCCAGATGTACTGGCAGAGCGCCTTCGTCGCCTCCAGGCACCAGTCCGGCGTCTTGGCGACCAGCCTGTCCAGCGACTGCTTGTCTTTGAGGCCGACAGGACCGCCCTCTTCCTTGTAGATGCCTTTGCCGCCCCACTTGGCGTCGAAGATCGCCTGGGTGGCGCTCGCCATATCGGGGTAGTACGGCGGGCAATACGCCTGGAAGTGGCCGTCCAGGCCCACCGGCACGGGCACCGGTTCGGCGCCCTCGATCAGAGGCTTGCGCGGCCCCGACTTCTGCGGGACTTCGAGGCGGAACCCCATCAGCGCCAGGATCAACGGGCCGGTGGAGGCGCTGAAGATCCAGCCGCCCAGGCCCATCGCCTGAAGGCCAAGGTACATGTTCTGCAGCATGATCGCCTGCTCGGTGCCGCTGACGATCATCCGCAGCGAGCTTTCGAGGTTCGATAGTGGGTAAGCCCGCGTCCGGTCGAGATAGCCCTTGTCGGCCCATTCTTTGAGCGGTTCGGCGTTGCCGTTCATGTCGTCATAGGGGTAGAAGCAGTTCGGCTCGTCCATCACCAGCATGAGGACGTTGATGTACTCCCACGTCACGTCGCTGATCGGCATGAAGAGCGTCGTCCCCGGCTGATTGGCGTTCCACCAGTTGAACGGCTGAGTGACGCCCGGCTCCATCGGAATAGACAACCGGCCCTCGCCGATCTGCACCGTGTTGGCGCGATACGCCTCAACGATCTTCTCACGGTCGTCCAGCGATTCGAACTCCTGCATCGCGGACGGCAGCTTGTCGCGCATGCTGACCATGTACGTGCCTTCGTCGTTCGTGTAGAAGAGCTCGGTACCGTGCGACCCGCAGGCGCTGGCGTAGGTGCGGCCGACGAACTGGAGCATGGTGTTGCCACAGAAGTTGCTCCCGTTCTGGTCGTTGAAGGGCAGGTCCGCGAGGTTGATGCCGCTGATGCCCGTCCCCGCCATCACCAGCATCGCCTCTTCGATCTCGTCCAGAGGCACGGGCGGCTTGTTCGACTTGAACGGCGCGAGATCGCCCGGCATCTCCGCCCCGAGCGGATAGCGCCTGGCCCGGCGCTGGAAGATGGCGTCGAAGAGCGGGTAGTTCCACGCTTTCCGCACCGCCTCCACGGCGTTCACCGGCTCGAGTAGCTGAGTCCGTTTCGTGACCATAGGGCATCTCCCTCCATCACCCGCCAGATCGAGTGCACCGATTATATACCGGCTGCGGAGATTCTCAACGGCGGCTCACAGATTCGGCGGCTGATACACTGAGGCCAGCTTGATCTTCAACCTCGACCTGCTTGCCGACGACCCGTTCGCCTTCATCGTTCTCTTCAGCGCTCTCGGCACGGCAATCCTTCTTGGGCTCGTCCTTCACGAGGCCTCTCACGCGCTCGCCGCCGACCGGCTGGGAGATGGTCTGCCCCGCGCCAGCGGCCGGCTGACGCTCAACCCGCTGGCCCACCTCCACCCGGCCGGGACGCTGATGATCGCCCTCGTCGGCTTCGGCTGGGCCAAGCCAGTCGCCGTCAACCCCAACGCAACAAAGAACCCGAAGTCGGCACTCGCCATCACCGCCTTCGCCGGTCCCGCCACGAACTTCATCATCGCCGCCGTGGCCAGCGTGCCCTTCCGTCTCGGCAGCCTGGAATGGTTCTCGCTCTATCGCTCACAAAACACCACCGGCTGGGGCGCCGACGAGTACGCCGGATACTACCTGAGCACGATCGTCCTCATCAGCGTCATACTCGGCATCTTCAACCTCATCCCGATCGCCCCGCTCGACGGCTTCAAGGTGGCGATCGGCATCCTCCCGCGTGACCTCTCGCGCTCGTTCGCCCGGCTTGAGCGTCTCGGGCCCGTGCTCCTGATCTCCCTCATCGCGCTCCCATTCATCACGGGTGGCCGCGTCAGCCTGCTGGCCGACGTAATGCGCCCGGTGATCGAAACCGTCACCGAATTCTTCACCGGCATCGACGGGCGGCTCTATTGATCTCGCGCCTCTCATATCGCGCCCGCCAGTTCAGGCGCACCCTCGCGCCGGGGATCACCGCCAACGACCTGCATGAAGCGGAGTCTGCCCTCGGCGGCGACCTGTACGCACTCTTCGCCGCGATGCAGCCGGCTGACCAGCGCCACTGTCTCGACGTCTATCGCAGACTGCGCACTGAAGGCGAGGATGACCCGGACCTGCTCGCTGCTGCCCTTATCCACGACGCCGGCAAGGGCGGCGAATCGGCGCGCCGCATCCGCACCTGGCACCGCGTAGCCTACGTCATCCTCGGCACGCTCCCGCCCGGCGTGCTCGACCGCATCGCACGCGGCGACGGCGGACTCGCCCGTCTCCATCATCACGGCGAGGCCACACTGCGGCTCGTGCGCAGCGCCGGCGCCTCGGAGCGCATCGCCGCACTGCTCGAGGTCATGGAGGCGGGCCGGCGCGACGACCCGCGTGCCGCACTCCTTCTCGCGGCCGACGACGCATGCTGAACCGCGCCCCGCCTGCTAAGCTTCTGTAACGTCATGAGCGAGAAGAACGAAACCCGCCGCGTTACCATCGTCGGCCTCGGCCTCATCGGCGGTTCGATCGGCCTCAAGCTCAGGGCGGCCCAGCTGCCGGGACTCGAAATCGTCGGCTCGGACATCGATGGCTCAAGGGAGAGAGCCGCGAAGAAGTCCGGGGCGATCGACCGCGCCGAACACGACTTGACCAGGGCCGTCCGCGATGCAGGCCTCGTCATCATCGCGGTCCCCATTTCGGACCTGCGCGACGTCTTCACGGCCATTGCCCCGCACCTCGCCGAGGGCGCTGTCGTCACCGACACCGCGAGCACCAAGGGCGAGGTGATGAAGTGGGCGGCCGAACTGCTGCCAGAGAGCGCGAGCTTCGTCGGTGGACACCCGATGGCCGGCAAAGAGCAATCGGGCATCGATCACGCTGACGCCGCGCTCTTCGAGGGGCATACGTACTGCGTCTGCCCCACCGTCAGCTCTGCGCCGACCGCAATCCAGAGCGTGGTGGGCCTGGCGCAGGCCCTGGGCGCGGAGCCGGTGTTCATCGACGCCGAGGAGCACGACGTCTACGCTGCGGCGACCAGCCACCTGCCGCTGATCACAGCCACCGCCCTTTTCAGGCTCCTGCGCGAAAGCCCCTCCTGGGACGACCTCGGCCAGCTAGCTTCAAGCGGCTTTCGTGACATGACGCGCCTCGCTTCCGGCGACCCTTCCATGAGTAACGCCATCTGGAAGACAAACCGCGAGGCGATCATCCACTGGGTCGACCGCCTCGTCGAAGAGCTGAAGCGCATGCGGACGATGCTGAGCGACGCTCAGGACGAAGAGCTGTTCAAGCTCTTCGCCGAGGTGAAGCTTCAGCGCGACGAGTTCATCGCCAATCCGCCGCGACGCGAAAGCACCGCCAAGGGCCCGGAAGTGGACCGCGGACGGGCGTTCCTCGAAATGTTCGTGGGCGGCATGATGGCGAGAAACGTTCGCCGCGTGAGCAAGATCCCCGAAATGATGGATGCGCGCCAGCAGGAGGAGGGGCCCGGGGGCGAGAAGCGCCGCCTGTCTCTGGGCGAAAAGATGGAAAAAGGGATCCGCCGCGACCTCGAAAACATGGAGCGCGAACGCCAGGAAAAAGCGAAGAGCGAAGGCGACCACTGACCGCCTTCCCAGCGCGCAAGAGGTGATGTCGCCGTAATACGGCCGGTCTTGGCACCCGCAAGGCTGATTTGGTATCCTATACGCGGTTGTGGAAAGGTTTCCGGGCGCGAACGGCATGCCCCACACTGCCAGGCACCGGGATGAGGAGAAGGAGATGAGCCATGGCGCAGGCACCCCGCGGCGGCACTGAGCTAGTCCATGTCGGCTTTGGCAACTTTCTGGCTGTAAACAAGGTACTCGCCATCGTCACGCCCAGCTCCGCGCCGATTCAGCGCATGATCCGCGAAGGCAAGAAAGCCAAGAACATCATCGATATCACCAGCGGCCGCCGCACCAAGGCCGCCGTCTTCGTGGACACTGGACAGATCATGCTCGTCGCCATTACCCCGGAAGCGCTCGCGGGCCGCGTCGCCGCCGTCCGCGGCGGCAAGGTCGAACCGGCACAGGCCGACTAGTCCCGGTGGCCGACGCGCCTCTGCTCGTCATCCTCACCGGACCTTCCGGCGCCGGTAAAGACACGCTCGCGGCCGCCCTCGGCTCACGGCCAGGCAGTAGCATCGGCTTCGCCGTGACCGCCACCACACGCCCACCGCGCCAGGGCGAGACCGACGGCCGCGACTACCATTTCGTCTCGGACGCTGAGTTCGGACGCATGATCCGCGACGGCGAGATGCTGGAGCACGCCATCGTCTACGGCCAAAACAAGGGCGTCCCCATCAGCTCCGTCCGCCGGGTTCTCGACGAGGGCAAGGACGTCCTCCTCCGCACCGACGTCCAGGGCGCACGCTTCATCAAGAAGCAGATGCCCGGGGCGCTCACGATCTTCGTCGCACCACCCTCCCGCGAGGAGATGGAGCGCCGCCTCCGCGAACGGGACAGCGACAGCGAAAGCCAGGTGGCGCTTCGCCTGAAGACGGCCTCTGAGGAGATGAACGTCGCCGGCGAGTTCGACCACACCGTCGTCAACGACGACCTGCAGCGTGCCGCCACCGAGATCGCTGCAATCATCGCCCGCGAACGCGAGCGCCCCGGCCGCGAGCCGTTGTCGCTCTAGCAACCGTGATACTAGACTCGTAGGCGATGGCCAAAGAACATCTCTGGTGGCAGACCGGAGTCGTCTACCAGATCTACCCGCGATCGTTCCAGGACACAAGCGGCAACGGCGTGGGCGATCTGCGCGGCATCCTCTCGCGCCTCGACTACCTGCATTGGCTGGGCGTGACGGCGATCTGGATCTCCCCCTGCTTTCGTTCGCCGATGAAAGACTTCGGCTACGACGTCTCCGACTACCGCGACATCGACCCGCTCTTTGGCACGCTCGCCGATATGGACGACGTGATCGCCGCCGCCCACGAGCGCGGTATGCGCATCATCCTCGACTTCGTGCCCAACCACACCTCGGACCAGCACCCGTGGTTCATCGAGTCGCGCTCCTCCCGCGACAACCCGAAGCGCGACTGGTACATCTGGCGGGACGCCCGGCCCGACGGCTCGCCCCCCAACAACTGGCTCGCCAACTTCGGCGGCATCGGCTGGCAGTGGGACGAGCACACCAGCCAGTTCTACTACCACGCCTTCCTCACGGAGCAGCCCGACCTCAACTGGCGCAACCCCGAAGTGCGCGAGGCGATGTTCGGCGTCCTGCGCTTCTGGCTCGATCGGGGCGTTGACGGCTTCCGCGTCGATGTCCTCTACCACCTGATCAAGGACGAGCAGCTGCGCGACAACCCCGAGAACCCAAAGTGGGAGGAAGGCGAAAACCCGTACCGGCGCCTCAAGGCCGTCTACTCCAGCGACCAGGACGAGGTGCACGAGGTGGTACGCGAAATGCGCCGCGTATTCGACAGCTACGACGAGCGCGTGCTCATCGGCGAGACGTACGTGCCACTCCGGCGCTTGGTCAAGTACTACGGCGAGAACAACGACGGCGCGCACATGCCGTTCAACTTCCAGCTGTTGCTCCTGGAGTGGCGGGCGGATCGCATCGGCGAGTTCATCGACCGCTACGAGGGCGCGTTGCCGGAGGGCGCCTGGCCGAACTGGGTGCTGGGCAACCACGACTATCCCCGCGTCGCCTGGCGCATCGGCGCTGCCCAGGCCCGCATCGCCGCCATGCTCCTCCTCACCCTCCGTGGCACGCCGACTCTCTACTATGGCGACGAGCTGGGCATGGCCGACATCGAGATCCCGCCCGATAAGGTCGTCGACCCTCCCGCCAGCACCCTCGGAGTCGGGCGTGACGGCGAGCGCACGCCGATGCAGTGGGACGCCTCGCCCAACGCCGGCTTCACATCTGCGGAGGAGCCGTGGCTGCCGCTCGCTCCTGACTACGCCGATCAGAACGCCGCCGTCCAGCGAGAGGACCCGCGCTCGATGCTCACGCTGCACCAGCGGCTGATCCAGCTCCGTCAGTCCGAAGACGCGCTCACGGCCGGCTCCTACGGTCGCATGCACGCCGCGGACGACATCCTGGCCTACTCCCGCCGGCACAACGGCAACGGTTTCGCCGTCATCCTCAACCTCGGCGGCAAACCGCAGGTCGTCGAGCTCGACCCCGCCGACTCGGGCCGCATCGCCCTCTCGACGCACCTCGACCGCGAGGGCGACGAAGTCTCCAGCCGCATCGACCTGCGCCCGGACGAGGGCGTCATCATCCGGCTGGGCCAGCAGCTCGCTTGACACCTCTCCGGCGCGAACCGTACACTCCCTTGCACAACCGAATACCCAGCGGCAACGAACGGGACTAGTACCCCGCCAGGCGGGACCCAGAGAGCCGGG
This sequence comes from Chloroflexota bacterium, assembly GCA_022565075.1. GTDB lineage: Bacteria > Chloroflexota > Dehalococcoidia > SM23-28-2 > RBG-16-64-32 > CF-162. The sequence continues at coordinate 14,566 of JADFKG010000027.1, forward strand.
AACAGGTGGAAACCCGGCGTCAGCGCAGCGGATGAATGGACCCGGGAGCCGCCAGCCCAACCCGAAGGACAGGCCTCAGGCCTGCCGACGGCAGTAGGCCAGGCCGGAAAGGGCACCGTTACAGGCCCAGCGTATCCTTCGAGAACCTCAGGATGAGCGATCTTTCGGAGCGTACGTGACAACGAAGGTCCCGGTTGACGCCGGGTCGAACCAGGGTGGCACCGCGAGAACCCCTCGCCCCTGACGGGCGAAGGGTTTTTTTATTGCGCAGAGGAGTCCGCGATGAGCCACTACGAATACCGGCACCAGGAACCGCAAGCAGGTGCGGCGTGACGGCGCAGAAGTCCGACGCGCCCGTCAACCCGAAGTGGACGCGCATGCTCACCGGCGACCGGCCGACGGGCGCACTGCACCTCGGCCACTACGTCGGCTCGCTCAAGATGCGCGTCGAACTGCAGGAGAAGATCGACACCTTCGTCCTGATCGCCGACTTGCACGTCCTGACCACGCGCAACGCGAACCTCGACGAGATCGGACCGAACATCCGCGAGTGCGTGCTGGACTACCTCGCCGTCGGCATCGACCCGGATAAGTCCACGATCTACCTCCAGTCGCTGGTGCCGGAGGTGCTGGAGCTGTTCTGGCTCTTCATGCCGCTCGTCAGCGTGCCGCGGGCGCAGCGCATCCCCACGCTCAAGGAGCAGGTGCGCGACCTGAAGCTGGAGACCGCGTCGATGGCGTTGCTCTCGTATCCCGTGCTGCAATCGGCGGACATCCTCATGGTGCGCGGCGACGTCGTGCCCGTCGGCAAGGACCAGGCTTCGCACGTCGAACTGACCCGGGAGATCGCGCGCCGCTTCAACCAGACCTACGGCGAGGTCTTCCCGGAGCCGGAAGCGCCGCTGACGCCGGTGCTCATCGGCACCGATGGCCAGGCCAAGGCGAGCAAGTCGATCGGCAACGTCATCATGCTCTCGGATCCGCCCGACGTCGTCGAGAAGAAGGTGCGCGCGATGTTCACCGACCCCAAGCGCATCCGCGCCGACATTCCGGGCACGGTCGAAGGCAACCCCGTGTTCATCTACCACGAAGAGTTCAACGACGACCAGGACGAAGTCGCCGGCCTCGCCGACCGCTACCGCCAGGGCAAGGTAGGCGACGTCGAGGTTAAGACGAAGCTGGCCGCCGCCATCAACCGCTTCCTCGACCCGATCCGCGACCGCCGCGAGAAGTTCGCGGCGAAGAAGGGTCTCGTCGAAGAGATCATCGAGGCCGGCTCCGCCCGCGCCCGCGAAGAGTGCCACCAGACGCTCGAAGCGGCTCGCGAGGCGATGGGCCTGACGTACTTCCGCGGCGGCGACGGCGTGGAGGTGAGCAAGTGACCTACATACCGTCCCTGGAGGATGTGCTCGAGGAGGCGAAGCGTGGCGAAAGCAACCTCATACCGGTCTTCCGCGACGTGCCGGCCGACCTGGAGACACCCGTATCAGCGTTCCTCAAGGTCGCCCGCGGCGAGCATTCGTTCCTGCTGGAGTCCGTCGAGGGCGGCGAGCGCATTGGCCGCTACACCTACGTCGGTCGGGATCCGTTCCTGACAGTGAAGGCTTGGGGCACTCGCATCGAACTCGACGAGGGTGGCGAGAAGAGCGAGCGGGAAGGCAATATCTTTGAGCTCATGCGCGAGCTCACCCAACGCTACGAGCCAGCTGGACAAGAAGGGTTGCCACCGCTAAGTGCCGGAGCGGTAGGCTACATCGGCTACGACTTGGTTCGACAGATCGAACCGCGGGTACCTGAGTTTCGCGAACGTGACGTCGATGCGCCCGATGCGATCTTCATGTTCTTCTCAAGCCTGGTCGTTTTCGATCACGTGAAGCACGAAGTCTACCTCGTCGCCAACGTACGGACGGAAGAATACGAGGACATCGACGACGGGTTCCATGCGGCGCAGCGAGTTATCGACCGATTCATGAGTGACCCAAAGCTCGCCCCAAAGCTCGCGAGCTTTGCTGCCGAGCGGTTCTGGTCTCGGGGCAGGTTCGGTGAAGCCGGAACAATCGTGCTCTCGCATACCACAGTCCTGACCGAAGCAGCAACCAGCGCGCTGGGATGGGTCGCGTTA
>JADFKG010000028.1 GCA_022565075.1 Chloroflexota bacterium
GCCAGCGGGAGCCGTGTGCGCACTCCTCGCGCACGACGAGCCGCGAGCCGGCGATCAACCCGTGGTCGCGTTCGGCACAGGGCAGGAAGTCGTCCCACTCGCCGGCCATCACCAGCGTCGGCGCCGTGATTGACGTAACTCTCTCCGTAAGATCGGGCCGTGCGGCGATCGCGTTCGCGGCGCCCACGTAGCCCGCCACCGTCATCATCTCGATGCGCCGGAAGTCGTCCTCGATCGAGTACGGCGTGACGTCGAAGTGCGGGTCGTTCGCCTCCTTGAACTCCCACTCGCGGATCAACGTGTCCCGCAGACCGTTGGCAGACACGAACTGCTGCAGGGCGCTGATGCCCTCCAGCAGCCGGCGCTCCCAGTCGCCGCCGGGCCCGAGGTCGGCGGCGTTGCCGCACGTCGTGTCGCAGAGCAGCACGGACTCGCACACGTCCGGATAGTCCACCGCGAACTGCGCCGTGATCATCCCGCCCATCGAGAGGCCGCCGACGTGCGCGCGTTCGATCCCGATCTCGCGCAGGAGTGACGCCAGGTCCGCCGCGAACGTTGGCAGCGAGTAGGACTCCGGGTCGTCGGGCGCCGTGGTCTTGCCGTGGCCGCGCACGTCGTAGATGACGAGCGGCCGCGTCTCCGCCAGCGGCTCGATATCCGGCCGCCAGAACGCGGACGCACTGCTGAACCCGTGCGTGAGCACGAGCGGCGTGCCCGGCCTGTCCTCACCGAGCACCTCGTAGTGGATCTCGATACCGTTGGCGGCTGCGGTTGGCATGGCTAGCTGGCGAAAGCCGGCACTTCGACCGGCCAGCGGTCGTTCCAGGGCCGCGCCTGCTCGAAGGCGTAGGCGGCCTGGAGGACGAGGTCGTCGCGATGACGGCCGGCGACGATCTGCAGGCCGATCGGCAGGTCGTTGTCGCTGAAACCGCTGCGGACGCTGATCGCCGGGTGGCCCGAGATGTTGAACGGCGGCGTGAACGGCACTATGTGCAGCGGGTGCGCCAGGGGCTTGCCGTCGACCTCCGGCGGCCAGCCGCCGCGGGCGTCGATCGCATCGAACGGCAGCGTTGGCGTCAGCAGCAGGTCGTATTTGCCGAAGAACTCCGCGAGCTGGTTGTTCAGCTTGGCGCGGGCGCGGTGAAGCCTGCCGTACTTCGGCCAGTCCACGCGTTCGGCGGTCATGATGCCTTCGAGGTAGGAGTGGCCGAAGCGGTCGCGGTCTTCTGTTTCCAGCTTCTCGTAGATCTTGGCGTAACCGGCCGTGGCCCCCAGCTGTCCCCAGGCCCCGCGCAGGTCGTCGATAACGTGGTCGATGTAGTCAACGTCGTGGCCCATCTCCTCGAACGCCTTGACGCCCTTCGCGCATTCGCGCCGCACGTCCGGCTCGATGTTCACGTATCCGAGGTCCGCGCTGTAGGCGATGCGCAGTCGCTTCGGGAGCTGCTCAAGGACGTCCTGGTACTTGTAGCCCGGGTGCGGCAGCGAGTTCGGGTCCGTCTCGGAGGTGCCGACGACGCAGTCCGTGAAGAGCGCTACGTCACGGACTGTGCGCACCATCGGCCCGACAACGCTCGTGTCGATCCAGTCGGCCATCTCGAACGGCCCGCTGGGAATGCGCCCGAAAGAGCACTTGAAGCCGGGCAGCCCCGTCCACGACGAGGGGATGCGGATGCTGCCGCCACCGTCGGAGCCGGTGCAGAACGGCACCTGTCCCGACGCCACCGCCGCGGACGAGCCGCCGCTGGAGCCGCCGGGCGTGCGCTCCGGGTTCCACGGGTTGCGCGAGATGCCGAAGAGGAGGTTCTTGGTAATCGCCGTGTATCCGAACTCGGGCGCGTTCGTCTTGCCCATGGCGATCGCGCCGGCCGCCTTCAACCGTGTCACCTCGGTCGAGTCCCCCTTCGGGAAGCTGTCACGGTACGGCACCGACGCGTGAGTCGAGGCGAAGCCCTTCAGGTCCTCAAGCTCCTTGACGCCGAAGCCCAGGCCCGCCAGCGGCCCGACGTCTTCTCCCTTCGCGATGCGGTCGCCGATCTCGCGTGCTTCGGCCAGCAGCTCGTCGCGGTCGCGCATGCCCGTCCAGGCGTTGAGCGTCTCGTTCGTCTCGTCGATGCGGTCGAAGCAGGCCTGCATGAGCTCGACGGGGGAGAGCTGCTTCGAGCGAATAGCCTCGGCGAGCTCGTATGCGGGCTTGAAGTTGAGTTCGGACGGCATTGGGCTCCTCCTGGGGGTCGGTTCTGGTGGCGCGAAGCATACTACGATGGAGAAGAGTCAGAAAGGCGGAAGGGCCCAGCCGTGCCAGCCTTGACATTTTCTGGCGCTTGGCCTATAAATGCCACACTGGTCGGCGATTGAATACGTCAATCGTCGAATCGCTCCTCACATCGCCGCTCGGAACGATGCAACGTGGCCCTTGACCGGCCCGCGAAGCGGACGGATCGGGGCCGACAGGAAGGAGTGGAACATGGGTCTGCTGAACAGACTCCTCGCCCGCGAGGACCCGCCCCCGCCTATCGAGTCCTATCTGCGCGAGCAGCACGTCGACTTCTCCGTGCACCACCATGCTCCGGCCTATAGCGCGCAGCGCCTCGCCGCCGTCGAGCACGTCCCGGGGCGCATGGTCGCCAAGGTCGTGATCGCCGTCGTCGATGAGGAGCTGGTGATGCTCTGCCTGCCCGCTCCCTGCCGCGTAGACCTGCTCAAGCTTATGAACACCGTCGCCACCGACAGCGTACGTCTCGCCCGTGAGGAGGACTTCGCCGAGGCCTTCCCGGACTGCGAGGTCGGCGCGATGCCGCCGTTCGGCAACCTGTACGAAATGCCCGTGTACGTCGACAGGCAGCTGGCCGCCGACGAGCGTATCGTCTTCCGGGCCTGCCGTCATACCGACACGATCGAGATGGCGTTCGCGGACTTCACGCGTCTCGCACATCCGACCGTCGCCGAGCTCTGCTGATCCGCGCCGCCGACCCCTCGACTGATCGCCGCCCGCGCCTCTATAATGGCCCGAGTAGAACGCGCATTCGATACCTGACTGATACGTAGGACAGGGGACGCACGACGGCCACTGAAGACCGCATCACCGCCGGAGAAGTCCAGGAAGACGAGGACGAATCCCTGGACACGACTCTTCGGCCGCGGCGCCTCGATGAGTTCATCGGCCAGGAGAAGATCAAGGACAACCTCGGCATCGCCGTCCAGGCCGCCACCAAGCGCGATGAACCGCTCGATCACATCCTCCTCTACGGGCCGCCCGGCCTCGGCAAGACCACCCTCGCCCACATCATCGCTTCCGAAATGGGTGTCTCCGTGCGCGTCACCTCCGGCCCGGCGATCGAGCGTGCGGGCGATCTCGCCGCCATCCTCACCGGCCTGCAAGAGTTCGACGTCCTCTTCATCGACGAGGTGCACCGGCTGCCCCGCGCCGCCGAAGAGGTGCTCTACCCGGCGATGGAGGACTTCGCGCTGGACATCGTCCTCGGCCGTGGGCCCGGCGCACGCAGCGTGCGGCTCTCGGTGCCGCGATTTACCCTCGTCGGCGCCACGACCCGCTACGCCATGCTCAGCGCCCCGCTGCGGGACCGCTTCGGCGCCGTCTACCGCCTCGACTTCTACGATCACGATGCGATCGCCACGATCGTTCGCCGCAACGCTGCCATCCTCGAGGTGCCGATCGACGACGAGGGGACGCGAGAGATCGCCACGCGCTCCCGGGGCACGCCGCGTGTCGCCAACCGGCTGCTGCGCCGCGTCCGCGACTACGCCCAGGTCCGTGCCGACGGCAACATCACGGCCGGCGTCAGCCGCGAGGCGCTGGAGCGCCTGGAGATCGACGAGCTCGGCCTCGACGAAGTCGACAAGAAGGTGCTGCTCACAATCATCGAAAAGTACGACGGCGGCCCCGTCGGCATCGAGACGATCGCAGCTTCGATCTCCGAGGAGGCGGACACGATCATGGACGTCTACGAACCGTACCTGATGCAGCTCGGCTTCCTCCAGCGCACTTCGCGCGGCCGTATCGCCACTCGTCACGCCTACGCGCACCTCGGCCTCGAGGCGCCGGACAACGCCGCCGACGCACCCAGCGCCCAGCAGGCTCTCTGGTCCGAGTAGCCCGACGCCGTTCGCGTCCGCTATACTGCGCGCCGGGCCCGTAGTTATTGGAGGTCGCCCGATGAGGCTTCTCGTCATCCTGTCAGCGGTTGTTATCGGTATTTCAGCGCTGGTCGTCCTTCAGCGCGGCGGCAGTGAGGCGGCGTGGCCGGGTGAAAACGGCCGCATCCTCTACCGCGACGAGATCAACGGCGGCATCTGGATCATGAACGCCGACGGCGGCAACCGTCAGCCCGTGACTGCCGGCGCCGACGCCTATCCCAGCTGGTCGCCCGATGGCTCCACGATCGTCTTTGAGCGGCAAATAGACCTGCCCCTCGGTGTCGCCTTCCCGACGTCGATCTGGACGGTGGATCCGGACGGCACTGGCGCAACGGAGATCGCCCCTGGCAGAACGCCCTCATGGTCGCCCGACGGCCAGCGTATCGTCTACTCGCTCGACGGCCTTATCCGCACGATGAACGCCGACGGCACTGGCGACGTGCAGATCACGCAGACCGCGGGCGTCGTTGACACTTTCCCGGTTTACCGGCCCGATGGTTCGTTGATCGCCTTCGTGCGCCGGCCGCTCATCGTGCTGGTCAGCGCGCCCGGCGTCTCTGGCGTCGCCCTTGCCAACGACATCTGGACGATGAGCCCGGATGGCCTCGGCGAGCTCCAGATCACGAACACGCCGGAAATATGGGAACTGGCGCCTGACTGGGCGCCCGGCGGCGATATGCTGACATACGCCAGCGACAATGGGCTCATCGTCTCGACATTCCCGGGGAACGTGACGCAGACGATCTTGCCCGCCGCCCTCGACGTCTATCCTGCTGACCCGGTCTTCTCACCCGACGGCACGACGATCGCCTTTTCGCTGGTTGAGACCATCCTCCTGGCAGCTGCCGGCGACGGCGTCGGCGCTGCGGCCACTCCCTTGTCCGGCACGACCTACACGATTCCGGCCTCCGGCGGGTCGGCTGCTGTGGTGCCTGGTTCCGTGATAGACCCCGCCGAGTACCACCCGGACTGGGAGCCAGTCGCGCCGCCGACGCCGACGCCAACCCCCACCCCTGCTGCCCCGACCCCGATCGTTCGCGACCTCGTCTGGGGCGACGACCAGTGCGACGACGAGGCCAACCCGATCGATTCGCTGATCACTCTGCGCTGGGACGCCGGCCTCGACGTCCAGCTCAACGGCTGCCCGCCGATGGATCAGGAGATCGAAGTGCTATCGGTCACGCCGGCCGGCCTGGGCGAAGGCGATGGCGATCCGCAGAACTGGGGCAACGTCGACTGCGACGGCCAGATCAGCCCGGTCGACAGCCTCAAGGTCCTGCGCTACGACGCCGGACTGGACGTTGCGCAGGAGCAGGGCTGTCCGCCGATCGGCGATGGTGTGCAGATTCAGTACGCGCCGTAACTAGGCGCGGGCGACTTCGACCCGGGCGACCGCTGCGTCGGCGTCGAAGAGCGCCGTGATGGCGCCGCCATCGTAATAGAGCGGCAGATACAGCATCTTCGGCTGCACGGCCTCGGTGATGGCCACGGGCGCGCGCAACTCTGCCGAAGCGTTGCCCGACGGTTCTGTGCGACGCAGAACGACCTCGTCGCCGGCGGCAACGCCGAGCTCCGACGCGTCGTCCGGATGCATCTTCACGGAGTCGTCGCGGTGCAGCTTGTCCGCCTCGGGCGAATGCACCGCGGCGCCCTCGTAGCTCGTGTACAGGCCGCGACCCGTCGTCAGCGTGAAGCCACCGTTGTCCGACGGATCCGTAGGACGGGACATCGCGCTGGCCTGCACCCCGACGCGCTTCGTGGACTTCGGTCCGGCGCCGTTCAAGTGCTGCTGCGTTCCGGAGTCGAGTTCGCGCCACGTCGCGCCGGCGTGCAGCGGCACCACTTGTGCGATCTCGTCGGTGACCTCGCCCACGTTCGGGTAGGTGATGCGGATCTCGCCCGTGCCCAGCCGCTCCGCCAGGCGCTTGCCCAGCTCGCAGAGGACGCGCCAGCCCTGTCGCGCCTCGCCGCGCAGGTCGTGCGCTTGTTGCAGGCGCATGATGCGGCGGTCGGCGCTCGTTGTTGTGCCTTCTTTCGCCCAGTAGCCGCCGTCAGGCAGCACCACGTGCGCCAGCCGGGCAGTGTCCGTGGGCAGCGAGTCGATCACCACCAGCAGCTCGACGGACGAGAGCAGCTTCTCGACGCGGGCCCGGTCCGGCGCCAGCATCAGCGGGTTGTCGTTGAGGACGACCAGCGCCCTTATCTGCGATCCGTTCGTCATCTCATCGAAGGTGAGAGCGGCGCCCGTCGCCACCTGGGCTCCCCAGAGGCGCTGCATCTCGTCGCGCGAGGCGTCGGAGATCGGTCGCTGGCCGGGGAAGAGGTCCGCGCAGGCGCCCATGTCGCGCGCGCCCCAGCCGTTCGCCTCGGATGGCAGAACGAAGAGCGCGTTCGGGGCGTCGTCACCGGCGACGGTGATCGTAACGTTCGCCAGCGCACCCACGATGGCGCGCGCGGCCGAAGCGCCGAAGTGTGGCAGCGCGCAGATCGCGGAGAAGCCTTCGCCGGCCTCCTTGAGCACCGTCACGGCCTTGTCGAACGCCGCCTGCATCTCGCTCGAAAGCAGCGCGCGGCCGGCGGACCCGTCAGCGCCTTCGACGGCGGTGGCCAGCGCGGCCACGACGGCGGCTTCATCGCCCGGCTTCGGCTGCACCCAGGCCTCGGCGAAATCGTTCAGCTCGCCCCAGAGCGGGCTGACCACGACGACGCGTGCGTCGCCGCTGACGTTGGCGTCCTTAACGCGCAGTCCGAAAACGTTGTGGCTGGAGTCGAGGTCGTCGGCGACGACCAGGATCGTCTTCGAAGCGGCGATGCGCATGCCGTCGGCCGGGAGCGCCTCGGACCCGAAGGCCTCGCGCAGGGCGCCGGCGGCGGCGCGCGTCACCGAGGACGTGCTCGTGTCGACGCTGTTCGTGCCGACGATCGCGCGGGCGATCTTGCTCAGCAGGTAGTTCTCTTCGTTCGTGGCCAGCGGCGAGCCCAGGAAGCCGATCGCTTCCGGGCCGTGCTCTTCTCGCACCTGCGCCAGGCGGGCGACGGTGAACTCCATCGCCTCGTCCCAGTCGGACGCATCCTGGCCACCGTTGCGCTTGATCAGCGGTTGACCGAGACGCACGCTCGGCTTGACGGCGTCGTAGTGGAAGCGGCCGCGGACACAGATCTGCGTGGCGCTGACCGGGTTCGCGGTCTCGTCCGGGCGGACGATGACGCCGCGGCCCTTCTTGGCGCCGACCGAGATCGAGCAGCCGACCGAGCACTGTGTGCAGGTCGTCGGCGTCCAGCGCTCAGTCTGGGTGGCGCTCCACTTGTTGGGGTGCTCCATCAGCGCCGCCGTCGGGCAGACGTCGATGCACGAGCCGCAGAAGTCGCAGTTCGACTCGTCCACCGCGCCGTCAGCGCCGAAGGCGATTCGCGTCGACGAGCCGCGGCCGGCGAGTGTGATCGCGCCGGTGTGGCGCAGCTCGTCGCAGGCGCGGACGCAGCGGGTGCAGATGATGCACATCTGCGAGTCGAACTCCAGGAAGGGGTTGCCCTGGTCGGGAGCCGGTTGCTCGAGGTTGTAGTAGGTGCGCTCGTCGCCGTCCCACGGCTCGTAGCCGGCCATCTCCAGCTGCTCGCAGGTCGTTTGCAGCTCGCAACGGTAGTTCTTCGAGCAGGTCAGGCAGCGGTGCGTTATGGTGTCGTCGCGCAGGCAGGTGTCGCCCGGCTTGCACTTGACGACGCGGTGGCAGGTGAGGCAACGGTCGGCGTGGTACGACATGATCAGCGAGAGCACGGCCTGCTGCGTCGAGTGCAGCTCGGGCGTCTCCGTGCGCACGATCATCCCTTCAGCGACCTTCGAAGTGCAGGAGAGCTGGAAGCCGCGCTGGCCCTCGATCTCGACGATGCAGGTGCGGCAGCCGGCGTAGGGCGGCAGGCCGTCGATGTAGCAGAGGTTGGAGATGAACGTGCCCTGGTTCTTGATCACCTCGACCAGAGGCGCGCCCTCCGGCACTTCGATGTCGGTGCCGTTGAGGTTGATCGTGGCCACGGGCGTCTACCTCACCCGGTCGCGTTCGACTGGCTTGCCGATGTGCAGCGGGATCTCGTCCTCAAGCGGCGCCTTCTTGCCGTTCGGATAAGTGTGTTCGTGCTCGTGAAGGTGCTTCTGCGCCATCTTCGTCAGGGCGTGCTTGTCGCGGTAGAGTTCGTCAAAAACGTAGGTGGCGTCGTCCAGCGGCCCGCCGGCCTGGATCGCCTCGTACGGGCAGGCCTCGACGCACAGTCCGCAGTACATACACAGGCGGAAGTCGATCTCATAGCGGTCGATGTTTAGCGCGCCGTCCTCGCGCGGCGAAGTCTGCACCAGGATGCAGCCGTCGGGGCAGGCCTGCGCGCAGGTCGAGCAGCCGGTGCAGCGCTCCTCGAACCAGAGCAGGTTCGTGCGGGCGTCGACGGGGATGGGGCGGACCTCTTCGGGGTACTGCGTCGTGAACGGGCGCCGGAACAGATAACGAAACGTTACCGAGAACGCTTTAGCGATTCCAGTGCCGAACAAGACGCCTAATCTCCCTCTACCGGGGCACGGAGCCCCATACGTTCGATTGTAGGGAGGCGTCAGCGCTGGTTCAAGTGAATAAAATCACGAAGCACGTTTGGCGCCGATCTGGTGATAAGATGCAGCCGATCTGAACGCCCTGAAAGAAAGGCAGACAAAAATGACCCGCATGTTCGTCCGCCACAAAGTCAACGACTACGCCGCCTGGCGCAAGGCCTATGACGACTTCGAGGCGACCCGCAGCAGCATGGGAGCCAGCGGCCACGAGGTCTTCCAGGCTGCCGACAACCCGAACGATATCACCGCCTGGCACGACTTCGACTCGCTCGAAAAGGCGCAGGCGTTCGCCGGCAGCAGCGAGCTGCGTGGAGCGATGGGCAACGCCGGCGTCGTCGGCCAGCCCGATATCTGGTTCGCGAACCCCGCGTAGCCGTCTACGGGCCGGCGCCTGTCATACGCTCGCCTTCACTGCTATCCTTGCGCCAGCATGGAACCGCAGTATCGTTTCTGTAAGAGCGCCGATGGCACCGAGATCGGATACGCAATACTCGGCGAAGGGCCGCCGCTGGTCTTCGTCACCCCTTTCGCCGGCGAATTCGAGCTGATCTGGGCGATCCCCGGCGGCCGCGACTGGATCACGGGTCTGGCGCGCGCACGCACGCTCATCCATTTCGACCGGCGAGGTGCTGGACTTTCCCAGCGCGACGTGACCGACATCTCGCTTGAGGCGGACCTCGCTGACCTGGAGGCGGTGGTCAGAGCGGAGGCGCTGGACCGCTTCGATCTGCTGACCGGGTACGAATCTTGCGCAATAGCTGTTGCCTACGCGGCCGCACAGCCAGACAGAGTGGGGCGACTGGTACTCTGGGGGCCTTATGCTCGCGGAGCAGACTTCCGCACAGCCGCCTCAGTCAAGGCCCTCACGGATCTCGTTCGAGGTCCCGGATGGGCCATCGCTCGCCGCGTCGTAGCGGATACGCTTATGCCGAGCGGTCCCGCCGAAGTCGTCCGGGCGTTCGCCCCGTTGGTGAAGGCTACGTGCTCGCCGGAGGTATTCGCCACGTACGTCGAGCGCGAGGCGACGCTGGACATCAGCGACCTCGTGTCGAAGGTCCAGGCGCCATGCCTCGTCCTGCACCGCAAGGACTCGCGCGTCGTTCCAACCTCAGCCGTTCGGTCGTTCGCCGCCCGGCTTCCCAACGCCAGGCTGCTCTTGCTCAGCGGTGATGCCTCGGTGCCGTACGTCGACTCCCAGCAGGCCCTGAAACCAATAGACGAGTTTCTCGGCACGTCGGCAGAGCCTGCAAGCGAGCCGGCCGAACGCGGCGGTGCCGTGGCGACGGTTCTCTTCACGGATATCGTCGGTCACACGGAGATGATGTCCCGTCTCGGCGACGAGAAGGGACGGGATGTCCTGCGCGAGCACGAGCGTATAACCCGCGACCTGCTGGCGGCGAACGGTGGCAAGGAAGTGAAGACGATGGGCGACGGCTTCATGGCCTCGTTTACGTCGGTTACGAAGGCCGTCGCCTGCGCCATCGCCCTGCAGAAAGCATTTGCAGAGCGGAACGAGGGTGCTGACGAACCACTGCACATCCGCATCGGGCTCAACGCCGGCGAACCGATCGAGGAGGACGGCGACCTGTTCGGCGCTACCGTCATCCTCGCCTCTCGCCTCGCTGCGAAGGCGGCTGGTGGGGAGATACTAGTGTCGGATGTCGTGCGAGGCCTCTGCTCCGGCAAGGGATTCCTCTTTTCCGACCGTGGCGAGTTCGTGGCCAAGGGCTTCGAGGAGCCGGTACGCGTCTTCGACGTCTCCTGGCGAGGCTAGTCGCTGCTTGGCGCGACCGGTCGCGGAGGCTTGCTCAGCCGGCCGTCGATGCTGACGTGCGGGATCAGCCGGTCCAACCACGTCGGCAGCCACCAGTTCCAGCGTCCCGCCAGCTGCATCAGCGACGGCACCAGGATCAGGCGGACGAGCGTGGCGTCCAGGAAGATGGCGAAGCCCAATCCGATGCCGAACTGCTTCACCACTCGCTGGTCACTGAGAGCGAACGTCAGGAAGACGGCGACCATGATCGCCGCTGCCGCCGAGATCACTCGCGTCGTCACGGCAAGCCCGCGCGCCACGGACTCGGTGTTGTCGCCGCTGGCGTCGTACTCTTCGCGGATGCGGCTCACGAGGAACACCTCGTAGTCCATCGACAGGCCGAACAGCACGGCAAAGAGCATCATCGGCAGGAACGCCTCCACAGGGCCCTCGCGGGCGACGCCGAAGACTCCCCCTAGCCACCCCCACTGGAAGATCGCGACCAGCACCCCGAACGACGCCCCGATCGAGACCAGGTTCATCAACGCCGCTTTGAGCGGCACCAGGATCGACCGGAACACGACTATGAGCAGCAAGAAGCCCAGGCCGATGACGGCGCCCAGAAAGTATGGCAGACGGTCGCTCAACTGCTCGCCCAGGTCGACGAACATAGCCGTCGATCCCCCGACGAGCGGCTTCGCGCCCGAGTCTGCATATTCATCGCGCAGCGCCGATCGCAGGTCGTGGACCAGGTTCACGGTGGCCGCGTCCTGGGGCGCCGACTCTGGGATCACCGTGACGACCGCGGCGCTTTCATCGTCGTTGAAGAGGACGGGTCCGACATCAGCGACGCCATCGATCGTCGCCAGGAAGCCCGATGCCTGGCCGACGTGTGCGGCTGCGCCCGGATCGTCGATCCGGAAGCCAACGACGACCGGGCCGTTCGTGCCCGGCCCGAACCCGTCCGAGATCAGATCGTAGGCGCGGCGGGAAGTGAACGACTCCGGATTGTTGCCGGGGTCGGAGAACCCCAGGCGCAGGTCCAGAACCGGCGCGGTCAAGAGCAAGAGGATCGCTGAGGCGCCAGCCAGGCAGAGAATCGGATGGCGCTGCACGAGCCGGCTGAGCCGGTACCCAATCCCAGTCTCTGCTTCGGCTGCCGGCGCCGCCAGGAACGGTATCTGAAGGCTGTTGATCACCGGGCCCGCGTAGCGCAGGATCGCCGGCATCACGAGGACCGCGATCGCCACCGTCGTCGCCACCACCATCGCCGCCGCCGTACCCACCCAGCCGATGCTGGCGATTCCGGATACCCAGAGGCCGAGCAGTGCGATGACGACGGTTCCGCCGGCGAAGAAGACGGAGCGTCCCGCCGTCGCCGCCGCGACCACCACCGCGTCCTCACCGGAGAGGTCCTGCGATCTGGCCTCCCGGAAGCGCGTGGAGATCAGCAGAGCGTAGTCGATGCCGACGCCGATCCCAATCATCGCGACGAACTGAGTTGTCCAGCTCGGCATGTCTATAACCGATGTGGCCAGGCCGAGTATGAAGAAGCTGGCGCCCAGGCCGAGCAGAGCGGTGAGTATGGGCAGGGCCATCGCCACGACGGAGCCGAAGGCGATGAGCAGAATGACGACCGCGGCGGCGAGGCCGATGATCTCAGAGCTTCCCGGAGGCACTCGTTCGGCGACCTGTACCACCGGCCCGCCCGCTTCGATCTGCAGCTCCTCGCTCGATGTCTCCTCCGCCAGGGCGATCAACGCCTCCGCGCTCGCTGGCTCTATGCTGTTCGTCTGCCCTACGTATCGGACGTCGATACGGGCGATCGTGCCATCAGCGGATATCGCCCCGGCTGCCTCATACGGAGACGAGACGGCGAACACCTGCGGCAGCTTTTCGATCTCGCCGATCAGCTCGCCGATGCGGTCTTTCGTCGCAGCGTCTTCCACGCCGTCCGCGGAGCGGACGACGATATAGCCGGAGTCGCCGGCGTTCGCGGGGAAGCGCTCTTCAAGAAGGTCGAAGAACTCCTGTGACTCGGAGCCCGGGATGGAGAACAAGTCTCCGAAATCGCCGCGGAACGAGCCCCAGAGCGAGGCGAGCACCGCCAGCATCACAAACGTGCCGAGCAGCACCAGCCGGGCGTGCCTGTAGGCGAAGCGCGGCCAGCGCTCGAACAGGAGCGACTCTTTCCTCAAGCTTCCTCCAGTGCTAGCGAAGAGCGCCGGCGGGCGACGGCTCTTCGGGGCGTAACGGGGCGACTATGGGCTCAAGCTCGTTGGCCTTCAGCACCTTGGCGAGCGCCAATGAGATGAAGCGGGCTTCCTTGGGCGATACATGCGCGGCGAAACGGTCGATCAGGATCTTGGCTACCGGCGCTTTGACCCTCTCGAACAGGGCGCGGCCGTTGTCCGTAAGCGTCACGTATACCGCCCTGCGGTCCTCCGGCGACGTTTCCCGCCGCACGAGGTCGGCCTCTGTCAGTCTGTCCACGAGGCGGGTGGCGCCGCTCTTGCTGCGCAGCGTCAGCCGGGCGAGATCGGTCATCTTGATGCGCTGGTTCGGCGCCTCGATTACTTCGATCAGCACCTCGAACCAGTCGAACGGTATGTCTTCCTGCTTCTCCACCTGCTTACCGACGACTTCCATGACGGCCCAGCGCACGCGGCCGATGGCGCGCAGGGCGTCGATCGCGTCGGAGTACTTCAGGAGCTCTTCGGGCAGTTCCACGATGCGATGGTACCGCACGATAGTTGCTGATGCAACTATCCCGAACGCAACCAATCCAGCGCCAACGAAAAAGGGGCGGCACATCGTGCCGCCCCTTGGTCAGTGCTCCGCGTCGTGCTATTCGGCCGGGACGACGAACTCGCCGCCGGCGGCCTGGTTGGAGCTCTGCTTCTTCGTCTTCACGCCCTTCGCCTTCCAGAACGCCTCCGCGAAGTCGTTGACGAGGCCCAGCAGCTTGTCGGCCGCCTCAGCGTCGATGTTCTGGCGCGCCTTGGACGCCGTCTTCATGATGCCTTCCACGATGGTGCCGAGGTTGTCCGGGCTGTTGTCCGGCTTGAAGAAGTCGCCGCGGATGATGCGCACCTCGTGCTTCACCAGCTCCGCGGCCTCTTCCTTGGCCGCCGTGTAGCGGGCGAGCGCGTGCATGTAGTTGTCGCGCGCGGCCTTCTCCATCGCCGGCGGCTCCATCGCTTCGATCAGCTGGTTCATGCGCACGACTGTCAGGGCGCCGATCTGGGCGTAGTGCGGGTCGTAGATGCCACACGGCACGTCACAGTGGGCGGACGCCTCTTCCAGCGGGAAGAGGCGGTTGACGAGGGCGATTGCGGTCTTGAGCATGCGGGGTCCTCCTTCTCGGTTGGGGTTGCTGTCCGCAGGGGCGGACCTTTTTAGTCGCGGTCGACACGACTCGAAGTAGAATTTACTACAGCCTAATATGTCTCGAAAGTCCTATCGCCGCTTCCTGCGCCTGATTTCGGCCGTTCCGGGCCTCTACGCGATCGTCGCTTTCGCCTGCGCCCGGCGCGTCCGCGTCCACGGCCGCAGCATGTCGCCGGCGCTCCTGCCGGGTGAGCGCGTCCTCTTCGATCGCCTCGCTTTCACCCGCGATCGTCCGCGTGTCGGAGACGTAGCGCTGCTGCAGCACCCCGGCCGGCCCGCCCTGCGCATCGTCAAGCGAATCACGGCCCTGCCGGGCGATATCGCCGGCGGGCGCTTGCTCGAACGCGGCGAATACTGGGTCGAAGGCGACAACGCCGGCGCCAGCACCGATAGTCGTGCCTTCGGGCCGGTTCGCCGGCGCCATCTCCTGGCCCGCGCCTGGCTCGTCTATAGCCCACAGGACAGCTGGCGGCGTCTGTAGAGCGGCAGCTGGCCGTCATACATGCCCAGCTGAGAGGTTTCACGTACTAGAGCCTGTTCGCAGGGGTACCTGCCCTGCGCCCGAACGGGTAGACTAATCCCTATCGCTCAGAGGGAGGAACTTTGCGCAGAGACCTGAGGCATACCTGGGCCCCGGCCGGCGCCGCGTTAGTTGCGGTGCTGGTGCTTTTCGTGTTCCTCTCGGACCGCACTCTTCCCTCGCCCGATCAGGCCTTTGCCGGCGAGGTGGGCAATTGCGGCGGCGGTGAACCTTCCCAGGGCGGTGCCGAATCGGTCTCCCCTTCCTCCAACTCGGGAGCGCCGGGCGACGTCATAGGAGTCAGCATCCTCGGCGCGTTCCCCGACTCGACTCAAGATCAGCCTGTCCAGATCATCTGGGACGGCATGTTCGGCACACAGATTGCGTCTGGCGTCATCCCGCAGAACCAGACCGAAGCCAACATCAACTTCGTCGTTCCCAGCGCATCACCGGGCGATTACGACGTGGTCGTTTGCTGGCCCAACAACGAGGACGGCCAGTTCTGGTTCTACGACACGTTCGTGTTCACGGTCCTCAGCGTGCCGACGGGCACGCCAACGCCCGCGCCGACGGCCACGCCAACGCCCGTGCGGACCGCCACACCAACGTCCGTGCCGACCGCCACGCCAACGCTTGTGCCGACCGCCACGCCGACTGCCACTGCGACGAGTACGCCGACGGCTGCTCCGACGAGCACAGCAACGGTCGCGCCGACCGCCACGCCAACCCCCGTGCCGACCGCCACGCCCTCTGCGGCCCCTCCGACGCTCGTGCCCCCGGTCACCAGTACGCCTGCGCCGACGACCGCGCCGACGGCTGCCGCGACAGCTACGCCCACGGCCACGCCGACGGCGGCTCCCGCTACCGCCACAGGCTCACCGGCGCCGACGGCCACCCAAACGGCCACGCCGACCGCGACCGCGACGGCGGCCCAGGGCTTCGCCGCCCCAACCGCGGTCTCCGCCAACGCGACGCCCGCGCCCACCGCACTCGCCGACAGCAGCGCCACTGCGACTCCTTCTCAGACGGCCTCGCCGACTCCCACGACACTGGGTGAGCAGGAGCCGCCGGATGACGATGGCGACACGTCCTCGGTGATCACCGAGCTGGGCGGCGGCAACGACTCGCGTCCGGACATCGTGCGCTCGGTCCCCAGGCTGGGCGATCTCTCAAGCAACTCCGGCATCATCCTCACGAACATCGTGCTCGCCGGCTTCACCCTCGTCCTCATACTGCTCACGGCTGAGATCTTCAACCAGACGCTCGAAGAGAACGAGCCCGAGATTAAGAAGTGGTTCGGACGCGTCAGCAAGCCTCTGAAGGGCCTCTTCGGCTTCTTCGGCTACGTTGGCGGCCTGATCACGGACGGGCGCGGGATCGCGGGGTTACTGGCGCCACTTGTGCTGCTGGCGCTGGCCGCGTTCCTCTACGGGTTGGAGGAGCCGGGCTACGGCATCAACAATCAGAGCGTGGTCATCTTCATCAGCTTCCTTGCGGCCTTCGCCGTCCTCACCTACGTCTATGACGGTGGCCAGCTGCTGATGACGAACAGCTACGGCATCCCCGGCTCGATCCGGCTCTTCCCCGCCGGCATCTTCGTCGCCCTCTTCTGCATCGCCGTGACGCGCCTCCTCGGCTTCCAGCCCGGCATCATCTACGGCTTCATCGCCGCCCATACGTTAGTGGCCGGATCGGTGATCACGCGCGACCAGGAAGGGCGGCAGATCCTCTTCCCGGCGCTCGCGCTGCTCACTGTCTGCGCCGCCGCCTTCCTGCTCCTCGCCCCGGCCCGCGACCTGGCGACGGACAGCAGCTCGCTCTGGGCCGCGATTCCGGAGGGCGTCGCCGTCGGCATCTTCATCGGCGGACTCGAGGGCCTGTTCTTCCAGATGGTGCCGATCAAGTGGATGGACGGTCACCGCCTCTGGTCCTGGAACAAGCTCGTCTGGCTCGGCGTCACGGGCATTACCGCGTTCCTCTTCTGGCACATCCTCCTCAACGCGGAAAGCCAGTCCTTCGACACGCTCAGCAAGACGACGCCGGCGATCGCCATGCTGCTCATGGGCCTCTGCTTCGGGTCGACCCTGGCGATGTACCTCTTCTTCCGCATCAAGAACGCCCGCGCGCCAAGCCCCGCCTAGGGGTGGGCACTACAGAGAGTGACGCGCGCCGTTTGCTGATCTGGTAGGATGGCCGCGGTCGGTGTCATTAGGGTGTGCCAATGCTGCTGGTAG
>JADFKG010000170.1 GCA_022565075.1 Chloroflexota bacterium
TAAGAGCGCGATCACCGAGCTGCGCGGCTAGCGACACACGAGAAGAACCGCCGCCGAATACGGCGGCGATCCGAGTCTTGGGTCTTCGAAGGCTATAACTCCGTGATCGTCACCATGCTAGCCATGGCGGGGCAGCCCGCCTCCTGCGAGACGCTGAGGCCGGCGTCGTAGCGCAGGATCTTCAGCGAGTCCACCGGCGTCATGCCGTCCTTACAGTCGACGTCGCCCCAAGTGTGCTGCGAGGCGTTCAGAACCTCGATGCTCGCGCCCATCGGCGGACATTCGTTCGTATTCGCGGACAGACCGGCGTCGCCGCGCAGCACGAGCAGCGAGTCCACCGGGTTCACACCGTCTTTGCAGTTGCTGTCCGCCCAGGTCACTTGCTGGCCGGGCGGTGCTGTGGGCGTCGGCGTGTCAGTTGGCACCGGCGTGTCAGTTGACGCCGGCGTGTCAGTTGGCGTCGGTGTATCCGCGACATCCCGTGTCAGCTCGACGGTTTCCGTGGCCGTGCCGCCCTCCACAAACGTCAGCGTCACCTCGAGCGATATCTGAGTCGTGGTGACAGTGCCCGTTGCGGCCACGCTCTCGATCCCCTGGTGGAGGCCGGTGCCGGTCAAGGTGAGAGCACCGTCGTCCGCCACGGTGATCGTGGCGTCGCCGAAGACGGGATGGCCAACGATATCTACGATCGTGCTATTGCCGTCTCGGTAGGTCGCGTTCACGATGACGGGCCCGAGCTGGCCGAAGACTCCGTCGATCGTCGCCTGCAAAGTGCAGTCGTCGTTAATGCTTACGTCCATCGACAACGACCCGCCACTTTGGAAGTCCGGGTTGCTCCATGTACCCTCCCAGTGCCCGGCTCCTTGGCCAAACGTAGCGAAGCTGTCGGCGCAGGTAGGTGGCCCAGCTTCGCCTGATGGAGGCGCCGAAGCCTGGGAGGCGATGAGCGCGACCAGCGCGATCGCTGTCCCGAGAACGAACGGTAGTCCTATGAGTAGACGCTTGATGAGAACCTCCCGGGAGGGTGCCAACGCGATCCGACTGACCGCAAGCTAATCGACGCGCCCGAAGTCGTCAAGCCGGACGACCCACGAGCGATCGTGCCTGGTGTTCGTTGCCGTCCGCTCAGGCTCTATCTGGCGCCCTTTCTATCTAAAACGGGGCGGCGCTGGCGACGAAGATTCCCGCCGGGGCGCGCGTTGCGCTTGTTGCTGCCTCAGTCGCGACGTTGCTGAGCCGGATCAGGGCGGCCGAAGCGCATCGGCGCCTCCACCTGGCGCGCCGGCCGGCCGTACGTTATCGCCATCGCCACGCCGTTGGCGGAGTCGTCGCGGATCAGCTCGAGCACCGTCTCAGCGATCGTCCGCGGCTCGATCAGCGGCATGCTGGCGAGAATCGCCTCCGCCTGCGCCCGCGCCTTCGGATCCGAGTTGTCGCGCACCTGGCGGATCATCGGCGTATCGACAACGCCCGGGCAAACACAGTTGACGCGAATGTTCGCTTCGGCCTGGAGGTACTCCATGGAACGGGTCAGTCCGACCACGCCGTGCTTGGCCGCGGCGTAGATCGGGTCCGGCATGTAGCCCATGAGACCAGCGATTGAGGCGGTGCTGATGATGACGCCACCGCCCCGTTCCTTCATCGCCGGCACCTGCGCCTGGATGCAGGCGACAACGGCCAGGAGGTCGATCAGGAACGTGCGCTCCCAGTCCTCAGGTTTGGCGTCGGGAAACCGGGGCCCGGGCGTGCCGACGCCGGCGTTGTTGTAGGCGATATCGAGACCGCCATACGTCTTCTTCGTGAAGGCAACCATCGCCTCCACGTCATCGCGGCTCGTCACGTCCGCGCGCACAAACGCCGCCTCGCCGCCGACAGCCTTTACCGTCTCCACGGTCTCGTTGCCGCCGCTTTCGTCAACGTCGGCGACCACGACCGACACGCCGTTCTCCGCCAGCAACAGCGCCGTCGCCCGGCCGATGCCAGAGCCCGCGCCTGTGATCAGTGCTACTTTCCCGTTTGGGTCCATCGTCTCACTCCTCCCTGCGCTCGGTAGTCTGTGACAATCGCGGGCATCCTGCAACCCGCAAGGAAGACGACCGTATTAGAATAGCGGCACGATCTTTACCCGGGCAGCAGCCATCGTCGGCGATCGCAACGCCGGAAAGGGGGCACTTTGAGCATCCGCGTGGGCATCATCGGGTCGCGCTTTGTCGCGGCGGCGCACGCCGAAGCGCTGCGCCAGACGCCGGGCGTCGAGCTGACGGCGGTCGCCTCTCCAAACGCCGAGCACGCCTGGGCGCTTCGCAGACGCTTCGAGATTGAGCACGCCTTCACCGACTACAAAGACATGCTGTCCAGCGGCTTCGTCGATGCGATCACGATCGCCTGCCCGAACGACCTGCACGCACAGGTGACGATCGACGCCGCAGCGGCCGGCAAGCACGTCCTCGTAGACAAGCCGATGGCGATGAGCCTCGCCGAGTGCGACAGCATGATCGAGGCTTGCAAGAAGGCGGGCGTGATTCTGATGTACGGCGAGAACCTCTGCTTCGCACCCAAGTACGTGCGTGCCAAGCAACTGGCCGACCAGGGCGCGCTGGGCAACGTTTATTACGTGCGACAGATCGAGTGCCACTTCGGCCCGCACTCGGACTGGTTCTGGGACATCAACCGCTCCGGCGGCGGCGTCCTGATGGACCTGGGCTGCCACTCGATCGCCTACTGCCGCTGGGTGTTCGGCGACACGCCGATCGAGTCCGTCTACGCGGAGGCCGGCAACTTCGTGCATGGGAGCCGCACTCACGGCGACGACCACACCGTGGTCATGCTCCGGTTCGCCCAGTCGAAGAAGCACCCACAAGGCGGCCTGGCCGTAGCGGAGAACTCCTGGGCGCGCCCCGGCGGCCTCGACGACCGGGCCGAGATCTACGGCTCGAAGGGGTTGACCGTCGCTGATATCGCCCGCGGCGGCGCGCTGCAAACCTACAGCGCCAGCGGCTACAACTACGCGGGAGAGAAGGCAGAGAAAACGCAGGGCTGGACCTGGACAAGCTTCGACGAGGTCTGGAACTACGGCTTCCCGCAGGAGATGGCGCACTTCGCCGACTGCATCGAGAAGGAGAAGCGGCCGATGCTGAGCGGCGAAGACGGCCGCGCCGTACTCGAGATCATCTGCGCCGCGTACCAATCGGCACGCACCGGAGCGCGCGTGTCCCTGCCGCTGGAGACGGACTCGCGCAAACCCGTCGACTACTGGCTGAAAGGCGACCCCCTGACGAGGGCTCGTGCTGAGGTGCCGCTGTCGATGCCGGCTCGACCGTCAGAGGACGCGAAGGCCGAGACCAAGCAATCAGCCGCTCCCGTATCGGAGTCAGATGCGGAGCAGGCCGCGCCGCCGCCAGAGCCCGCCAGGCCCGCCAAAGAGGCGAGCGCCGACCCGCCTGAGACGACAGCGAACGCCCAGCCAGCGACCGCCGCCGACGCCACATCAGAAGACACGGAACCGCCGAAAGCGGCAGGCGAACTGCCCGACGCCACGGCAGAAGCCGCGGAACCGGCCAAGAAGCAACCGGATGCGGCAGAGGACGCGGCGAC
>JADFKG010000171.1 GCA_022565075.1 Chloroflexota bacterium
GCTTCAGCGCTGCGTCTCTTCGGCCCGGGCTTGGCTCGGCGATGCGGGCGAGGTGATCGTCGTCGACAACGGCTTCCCGGAGCAGTGCGAACCGCTGGCGGACGAGGCAACGGCTGGCGCCGGGCAGCTGCGCTTCTTCCGCGCCGACCACTTTCTGGGCAGCGCCGCCGGCCTCAACGTCGCGCTTCGCCAGGCGCGTGGCCGCTGCCTCGTACTCCTCGACACCAGCGTGGAGGTCACCGGCGATCTCTTCGCCGCGCTCCGCCCGCTACTGGAGGACGAGACGGTCGGCGTCGCCGGCCGCTGGGGCGTCGTCACGAAGGACATGCGCAGCTTCGAGGAAGCGGAGTCGTCCGGGGACGTCGACGCGGTCGAGGGCTATCTCATGGCGTTCCGCCACGACGTGCTCCGAAAGGTCGGCCTGATGGACGAGAAGTTCCGCTTCTATCGTCACCTTGACCTCGACTTCAGCTACGCCATCCGCAGCCACGGCTACCGCGCCGTCATCGACACCGACCTGCCGGTCAGGCGTCACGACCACGTTGAGTGGCTGGCGACGCCCCCGGACGAGCGTGAGCGCCTGAGCAAGCGTAACTTCTACCGCTTCCTGCACAAGGCTGGCGCCCGCGAAAAGTTCACGGCGCCAAAGCGCTAGCAGCGGCAGCGGTGGCACGCCCCTCGGCGCTAGTCTTCGCCCTTGCCCAGCGTCTTATCGATCCGCGTGCGCACTGAGCGTTCGCCTCGCCTCAGCACGGACCGTACCGCCGCCAGACGTGATGCGACCTGCCTCTGGATCGGCCGCCAGGGCGCCACGTGGCTCGGAATCGGCACCGACCAGCGCAGCGCCAGCGCCGCCCAGGACAGGCCGGCGCCAAAGCTGCTGAGCACCAGATAGTCGCCGACGTTCACGCGTCCGGTGTTCAGCGCCTCGCACAGCGCGATCGGGATCGACGCCGCACTCGTGTTCCCGTATTCGCGCACGTTGGAGAACACCTTCTCTGGCGGCAGTCCCAGCCGTTTAGCGGTCGCCTTCATGATGCGCTCGTTGGCCTGGTGCGGAATAAACAGCGAGATATCCTCGGCCTTCAGGCCGGAGGACGCCATCACCTGCTCCGCCGCACGCGGCATGATCTGCGTCGCCCAGCGGAAGATCTGCGTGCCGTTCATCGTCAGATAGTTCTCGTCGGCGGCAGCGGCTGCACCGTTCGCGGCCTCGTCGCGGCCGTTCGCGGAGCCGCCAGGGGCGCCGTTTCTACTTGCCCGCACGCGCGAGGCTCCCTTGATCGTTAAGAGACCGGCGCCGGAGCCGTCCGATCCCATCGTCGAGCTCATGATTCCCGGCTCTGTCGCCCTGCTCAACACGACCGCGCCCGCGCCGTCTCCGAAGAGCACGCACGTGCTGCGGTCCTTCCAGTCAAGGTAGATCGAAAGCTCGTCAGCGCCGATCACCAGCACGTGCCTGGCGCGGCCCGACTCAATCTGCGCCGCGCCCGTGGCCAGCGCGTAGACGAAGCCAGAGCAGGCAGCGTTCAAGTCCATCGCGCCGGCGTTCAGCATCCCCAGGCGGTCCTGGACGATCGAAGCCGTCGCCGGCATCACATGGTCCGGCGTGCACGTAGCGACGACGACCAGGTCGATGTCTCCGGCGTGCAGGCCGGCCACGGCCATCGCCTGCGCCGCAGCCTTCGTCGCCATGTCGGAGGTCGCCTCGTCTGCCTCTACGACGCGCCGGCGCTCTATTCCCGTGCGAGAGGAGATCCACTCGTCGGACGTGTCCAGCCCCATCGCCACAAACGTGTCGTTCGGCACGACGCGCGGCGGCACGTACATCCCCCATCCGGCGATTTCGGCGTATCGGCGTTTCATCTCGGCCTTTCGAGGGGACGGCTCCCGGCGCTACTCCTTGTCCAGGCCGAGCGATTCGGCCGCGATCTGCCAGATCTCGTCCGGCTTGAAGAACCCGTCGCGGTAGTCCACCCAGCGGTCGCTCGCTTCGTCGTAGCGGCCATCATATGCATCCTGCACGCGGTCGTAAATCTCCTTGACGACGCGGCTCGTCGTCGAGAACCGCTGCTCGACGCCGCGCTTCTCGGCCTCTTCGTTGAGAATCGCCACGATGCCCTCGGACCCGCTCAGCGCGCCGACGAGGTGCCGCTCGGCGCCTTCGCTGCCGACGAGCGCCGGATCGTACGCCAGGTAGATCAGCCCGCCCGGGGCCTCAGCCTGCCGTTCCAGGCCCGCCTGGTGGATGCCGGCCTGCGTCGTGAACACCTCACCGATCACCGGCGCGTTGCGCGCGACGTTCGTCAGCGACTCCTCCACCAGCGCCCGCATCTGAGGCAGGATCGTCAGGTCGAAGCCCGGGTCACCGTAGAGGCGGATGTAGCTCAGCAGCATCTGCTCGAGCGACGTATTGCCGGTGCGCTCACCGAGTCCCGCGAAGGCAACGTTGACCTTGCGGCACCCGTAGCGCCACGCGGCGATCGAGTTCGCCGTGGCCACACCGAAGTCGTTGTGGCCGTGGAACTCCAGCTCCGCGCCCGTCTCGCGGTAGAGCGTCGAGACCAGCTTCGGGATACCCTGCGGCATCGCTGCGTGAGCGTCCGGGATGCCCCAGCCGATCGTGTCGCAGATGCGGAACTTGGCGCGGCCCTCCGTGTGGTCCAGCACCGTCTGGATGAACGGGATCACCCAGCCGTAGATGTCGGCGCGCGTCGTGTCTTCCAGGTGTACGCGCGGCGTGATGTCGTGCTCCAGCGCCGTCATGATCGGCTTCAGGTACTTCTCGATCGCTTCCGCCTTCGAGTGGAAGCCGAGCTTGTCGAAGATGTGGTGGTCCGACGCCGACGCCAGCATCCCCGTCTCCTTAACGCGGCCTTCTGACACCGCGTATAGCTCCTTTACGTCCTTGGGGTTGGCGCGGATCCAGGTCGTGATCTGTGGATACTCGTAGCCGCGTTCCAGCAGCTTCTCCAGCACCCAGAGGTCTCGCTTCTGGTAGATGAACGTCTCGATCGAGTGGATGCGGCCGCTGCCGTTGTCCAGCAGGTGCAGCAGGTCGACGTATTTGAGGCGCGCCTCGTTGGGGAAGAACGCGAAGCGGGCGTCCTGCGCGCCGTCGCGCAGCGTCGTGTCGGTAAGCTGCTTCGGCTCTACGTCTGTGACCGGTAGCGGCGCCGCTTCGTCTTCAAGGGTCACCGGCGGCATCTGCCCGTCAAAGTTGTAGTAGACACGTTCCTCGTTAACCGAGTGTTTTGTTACCATCTACACTTCCATACCAGGTACAAAGCTAGGTACAACATCCATCTCCATATTATACTCCCGCGCCCGCCGTGAATCGCCTGCAGAACGGCGCAAACAGACCATCCCCCAGCACCCTAATCGCCACCCTCGGTCCGCCTTGTTCCGCGCCTACCTCGCGCGTATCCTCGTGCGTCCACGGGGTCCATCTGGGACTCGATCGGGTCGAGGACTCCCGGGTCCCCGCATCGACGCCGTCGTCGCGGAGGAGAACCGGACGTTGGCCCGCATCCAGAAGGGCGCGGCGCACAAGGAGTTCGTGCGCGCC
>JADFKG010000029.1 GCA_022565075.1 Chloroflexota bacterium
GAGACTATCTCCGTCGATAACAAGGTGACGCACAACATGAACATCGACTACAGCGCCTACGAGGGCTTGGAAGTGACCGGCATCAGCGAAACGGTGATCTCGCGCGGCAAGGTGGTGGTGAAAGATTGCCTTTACGTCGGCACCAAGGGCGACGGGCAGTTTTTGAAGCGCGCCGGTTACTCGGGATAAGCACAGTATATATAGGGAGCATTGCAATGCCTAGAATAGTGAAGTCGGGTCTCATCCAGATGAGCCTGGGCAAAACCGAGGGCGAGGGCACCATCGACGAGATCAAGGAGGCCATGCTGCAAAAGCACCTGCCGCTTATCGAGGAGGCCGGAAAGCAGGGGGTGCAGATCCTCTGCCTCCAGGAAATCTTCAACACGCCGTACTTCTGTCCCGGACAGGACGCAAAGTGGTACGCTTCAGCCGAGGCGGTGCCCGGTCCCACGGTCGACCGTATGGCCGAGTATGCCAAAAAGTACAACATGGTGATGATCGTGCCGGTGTACGAGCAGGAGCAGGCCGGGCTGCTCTACAACACGGCCGCGGTCATCGACGCCGACGGCACCTATCTGGGCAAGTACCGCAAGAATCACATCCCGCACACCTCCGGCTTTTGGGAGAAGTTCTTCTTCCGCCCCGGCAACTTGGGCTACCCGGTGTTCCAGACGCGCTACGCCAAAATCGGCATTTACATCTGCTACGACCGGCACTTTCCTGAAGGGGCGCGTGCCCTGGGCCTGGGCGGCGCGGAGATCGTCTACAACCCCTCAGCCACCGTGGCGGGACTGTCGCAATACCTGTGGCAGCTGGAGCAACCGGCCCACGCCGTGGCCAACGGATATTTTATGGGCTGCAGCAACCGGGTTGGCACTGAGAAGCCGTGGGACCTGGGGCGCTTTTACGGCAGCTCCTATTTTGTCGATCCCCGTGGGCAGATCATCACGCAGGCGTCGGAGGACAAGGATGAGCTCATCGTGGCCGAGCTCGATCTGGACATGATCGACGAGGTGCGCTCCACCTGGCAGTTCTACCGCGACCGCCGCCCTGAAAGCTACGACAGCCTGGTGGCCCCCTGAGGGTGACCCGTCACTCCCGCCAGCCGCAACCGCAAGACATGCAAAGCCACCTGCAATAAGGATTATCTATGGATAGCGCTGAAATTCGCCGCAAGCATAAAGCCTACCTGTTTCCATCGGTCAAAAACTTCTACAAGGAGCCGCTGGTGGCCGAGTCGGGCCACGGCAGCACCCTCACCGATGCCGACGGCAAAACCTACCTCGACTTTTTCGGGGGTATCCTCACCGTTTCGGTGGGCCACGCCAACGCCGAGGTCAACGCCGCCGTAACGGCGCAGCTGTCGAGGCTCAGCCATGTGTCGACCCTCTACCCCACCGAGCCGCTGGTGACGCTGGCCGAGAAGCTCGTCGAGATAACCCCCGCCAATCTGCAGAAAGTCTTCTTTACCGCCTCGGGCACCGAAGCCGATGAGACCGCCCACATGATGGCGCAGCTCACCACCGGCAACATGGAGTTTATCGCCCTGCGCTACGGCTACTCGGGCCGCTCCATGCTGGCCCAGACGGTCACGGCGCACTCCACCTGGCGCTCGCTGCCGACGCAGATTGCCGGCGTCAAGCACGCCCTGGCCCCTTACTGCTACCGCTGCCCGCTGAAGCTGGAGTACCCCGACTGCGGCGTCGCCTGCGCTGAGGATGTGGAGGAGCTCATTGCCACCACCACCACTGGCGAAATCGCCGGCATGATGGTAGAGCCGATACAGGGCGTCGGCGGTTTCATCACCCCGCCCAAAGAGTATTTCAAGATCGTCGCCGAGATCGTCCGCGCCCACGGTGGCGTTTTCATCTCCGATGAAGTGCAGACCGGCTTTGGCCGCACCGGCAAGATGTGGGGCATAGAGCAGTACGATGTGGAGCCCGACATGATGACCATGGCCAAAGGGATTGCCAACGGTCTGCCGCTGGCCGCCGTGCTGGCCACCGACGACATTGCCAAGTCGCAGACCAAAAACACCATATCGACCTTTGGGGGAAACCCCGTGAGTTGCGCTGCGGCCAACGCCACCATCGAAATTATCGAGCGCGACAATCTGGCTGACAATGCCGACAAAATGGGGGCCATTTTGCGAGCGGGACTGGAAGCGTTGCAGCAAAAATACCCCCGCATCATTGGCGACGTGCGCGGCATGGGCCTGATGCAGGCGCTGGAGCTGGTGGTGGATGAAACCGCTGGCGACCGGACGCCCAACCCTGATGCCACGGCGGAATTTCTGGAGCAGACCCGGCAACGCGGCCTGCTGGTGGGTCGCGGTGGTCTGCACGGCAACGCCCTGCGCATCTCCCCGCCGCTGAACATCACCCAGAACGAAGTCGAGACGGCGCTGGAGATCATGGGCGACTCCTTTAGCGGCATGGGTGCGGCCTGATGACAACGGTTGCACCGTCATTTGACCCGCTGCCGTCCGGGCGCCTGGAGCAGGAGTTCGTCGATGCCAAGCCGGCGCTCACCGATGCGGAGGCGCTCATTGAGGCCCACCGCTGCCTCTTCTGCCACGACGCGCCGTGCATCACCGCCTGCCCCACCGGCATCGACATCCCCGCCTTCATCAAGAAAATTGCCACCGGCAACATCCGTGGCAGCGCCAAGACCATTTTCAGCGTCAACATGACCGGCGCGACCACGGCCCGGGTCTGTCCTGTAGAGGAACTGTGCGCTGGCGCCTGCGTCTACAACGACCTGAACGACAAACCGATCCAGATCGGCAAACTGCAGCGCTATGCCACTTCCCTGGCGCTCCGGAAAGAGGCCAACGGCGGAACGCCCCTCTTTACGCCACTGCCTGGCACCGGCAAATCGGTAGCGCTTATCGGCGCCGGACCCGCCTCCCTGGCCTGCGCGGCGCACCTGGCTCTGGCTGGCGTCACCCCTGTCATTTACGAGAAATCGGATCGGCCCGGCGGCCTCAACACCACCGGCATCGCGCCGTACAAGCTAATGGCCGACGATGCGCTGCGCGAGGTGGAGTGGATTTTGAGCCACGGCGTCACCTTAAAAACCGGCGTGGAGCTGGGGCGCGATATCGAGTTTGCCCAGCTGCTGGAGGAGCACGATGCGCCGGAGGGGATCGTTACCGAGGCGCGCAAGCAGCTGGGGATGACGTTGAGCCGTACCGGCGACCTCAAGGAGTCGGCGCAAGAGCTGACTGCTGTCCTCGACCTCTACGAGGCTGAGGGCGACGTCTACAATATCGCCCACGCCAGCATGGAGCTGGGGGCATCGCTCGGCCTTCTGGGCCGTCTGCCGGAGGCTGCGGGTTACCTGGAGAGGTCACGCCAGCTCTGGAGCCAGCTGGGCAACGAACACATGCTCGTGCAGACGCTGGTGAACCTGGGGATGATCTACTACCTGCAGGGTGACTTTGTCCGTGCGGCGGAGATCTACGAACAGGGCCGAGAGCATGTGCGCGTCACGAGCAACCTGCAGAAGGAAGTCTACCTCACCACGTCGCTGGCAGATATCCAGCGCGATATGGGTGAGCACCAGACTGCTCTGCACGCCTACAAGGACGTTCTCGACGACGCTTGGAGCATCGGCGACGCTTATATCTGCGTGTACATCATGGACGCCATCGCCAACACCCACCGCCTGATGGGCGATCTCGTACAGGCCGAGTCCTGGGCGGGCCGTGCTAGCGCGGAAGCGGAGAAGACCGAGGGTGACCTGGAGCAGGGCATCTGCCTCGTCACGAAGGGCCTGATCCAGCGTCAGCAGGGCGAACTCAAGGAGGCCATCGAGTACCTGGAGAAGGCGGTCCCGTACCTGCGCGAGAAGGACGCCCGGCGAGAGCTGGCGGCGGCCTACTTCCACGTTGCGGGCGCCTACTTCTCGCTGAAGAAGAAGCGAGTGGCTCTGGAGTACCTGGAAAAGGTGGCCGAGCTGGTGAAGGATCTGGGATATGACCACTTCTTGCTGGTAGAGGCGGCCCGCAACCCGCTCCTCGTCCAGTACGGCGCGGCGAACAAGGCGGCGGACGGCTACTACGCTCGCATGAAGAAGCTGATGAAGAGTGCTCCCAGCGCGGAGGGCGAGTCCGAAGATGGCGTTGCCACCGACGAGGCAACGCTGACGGCGTTCGGCTTCGGTCACGCTCGTGTGGAGTACAACGGACAGGAGATTACCGACCTGGAGTGGCGCAGCGAGAAGAGCCGCGAGATGTTCTTCTTCTTCCTCTGCAACCGCCGCGGCCTGCGCAAGGAGGAGATCGTGGCCGTTCTGTGGCCCGATATGCCGGAAGAGAAGACGACGAGCGCCTTCCACTCAAGCATGTACCGGCTGCGAAAGGCGCTGTACACGGACATCATCTCCAAGGAATCCGGGCGCTACCAGCTGGATCCGAGCGGCGACTTCGCGTTTGACGTCGAGCAGTTCCAGGCGGCGCTGGCAGCCGCTGACGACCCCCAGGCCGCCGACGAGGCGCTGAAGCAGATGGAACGAGCGGAAAGCCTGTACAAGGGGCAGTTTGCGCCCGAATTCTACTCAGAATGGGCGGAAACGCTGCGCTGGCAGCTCGAAGAGCAGTACATGAGTCTCCTTGGCAGCCTCTCCACCGCCTATAACGAGGCCGGCGAGTTCAAGAAGAGCGCCGATATCTGCCAGAAGATCGTCGAGCTGGACGAATTCAACGAGGCCGCCTGGTACCGCCTGATGAGCAATTACATACAGGCGCAGCAGACGGAAGCGGCAAAGTACTGCTACAACCGTTACATACAGATCGTATCGGAAGATGAGGACGTGGCGGCTGACGTCGCCGACTTCGACGACCTCGTAAAGGAGATCACCGCGGGCGCGCCGAAACGCGCATAGGAAAATCTCGCCAGACACACCGGAGCGGCCCTCGACGGGCCGTTTTTTTGTATCTGGCTCAGATACGGAGACTTTCTGGCGAGAAACCGGCGAGAGCCGTTTGCGACACTGTAGCCACAGAAGAGAACGAGATCAGAAGCAAGGACGAAGCCAGATGAAGAACCGCACACGCAACGCGATCAAGTGGAGCTACGACGACCAGGGCCTGAACGGCCGCCGTGGGCAGATTGCCTAGCCTGGTGAGATCTCTGGCGAGAAACCGGCGAGAGCCGTTTGCGACACTGTAGCCACAGAAGAGAACGACAGAAGCAGCAAGGAAGAAACAGATGAAGAACCGAACCCGCAACGCGATCAAGTGGAGCCTCGACAACCAGGGCCTGAGTGGCCGCACCGACCGCCGGCAGGCGATCGCCTGAGGGATCGGTTAAGGAATAGATAAGGTGGCACGAGCAGGATGATGAAGCGAATCGGAGCGACAGTTGGCTTTAACAGGGCCGTTACTACGCTAGCGCTGCTCCTGGCAGTGGTGGCCGCTCAGAGCCCACTCATCTAAGGAAATCTCTGATGGCGATTCAACGCAGACACGGACCGGAAGGAATCAAGCACGGCTGGCCAGCGATTCGGCTGAACGTGGTAATCACCAGCGTGGCGCTGACACTGGCCGCCGTCGCCGCCCAAAGTCCCTTCTTCTAACACCCGCAAGGAGGGCGCTCGCCCCGCCGCCGGCGCTGCAGGCACCAGGGCCGGCGACCAGATCATGGCCCCCAATCCCCTACCTGCCTGAGCTGCCCTGGGAGTCGACTAAGTAAACTGTCCTCCCGGGGCAGCCCCCCCCGGCAGCCACAGGCCAGGAATCGAACACAGAGACACGGGGAGTTCCATAATTGGTGAACTCCCCGTGTTTGCTTTACGATAACTGACCAAAACTCCCGAGTTCTTTAAATATCTGGCTAAAACGCTTGACATCCTTGTAAATATTGGGATATTAATGGGTCTGCCCCTAACGGGGTAATCTACAGAAGGAAGGGGGGGTTTGGATGAAGGCCCGACTCACCTACGTTGCGTTTAGTCTGATGGTTGTTGGCGCTGCTCTCGCTGTTGCGGGCGCACCGTTCCTTCGCCACTAAACGATCGCGACAACGCCAGCACACGCGTCCATCACAGACCTTGGAGCTGTTAGGCTCTGGACTTGATGGGCGCGCGTTGGCGTTTACGGTTCCCAGATGTTGAACTCCGGTTAGCCGGAATCGTCCCGGCAGCTCTTGCCATTCAGCTGATCGCCATCTTCGCTGACCTCGGCTCAGACGACCTCTTCCGCCGCGTCCTCTTCATCGCTTCGTACCTGCTCCTCATCGTCTTCGTCTTCGCCAACGTCCGCCGGCCCAGCGTCGCCCTCTTCGGCGTCGGCGTCCTCCTCAACTTCCTGCCCATCATCGCCAACGGTGGCCTGATGCCGATAACGCCCGAGACGCTGCTGAAGACCGGCGACGTCCCGGAAGACGCGCGCATCGGCGAATGGGTGAGCGGCACGAAGGACGTGCTCCTGGAGCGCGACGACGTCCACCTCTATTTCTTCTCGGACAGGCTCACTTCGGACCTCAGCCCGTCTCGCGCCTTCAGCATCGGCGACCTGGTCCTGATTGGCGGGGCGATGGTTCTTCTTCTGGACTTGTTACTCCCCCGCCCGTACCGCGCCACAGACTAGAGAGACGGGCGACGGCTGGCTTGGCGTCTGCGGCCCGCGTGGGCACCCGGCGCGCCTATCCCGGTTCGGTCATCTTCTCCGGGTCGAGCAGGTCATCCAGCTCCTTCTCTGACAGCTCCGTGCGTTCGCGGGCGACTTCACGAATCGTACGGTCCGTCTTCGCCGCCTCTTTGGCGATTGCGGCAGCCGCGTCGTATCCCACTGCTGGCGCCAGCGCCGTGCCCAGCATGAGGCCGCGCTCTACCATCGCCGGGCCCTTCTCCGTCGCCGCCAGGCCGCTGATGCACTGGTCGGCGAAGTTGCGTGCCGACGCCGCCAGCAGCGCGATAGAGTCGAGCAGGTTGTAGCTGGCGACCGGCAGCATCATGTTCAGCTCGAAGTGGCCGCCCTGGGCCGCGACCACGATCGCCCCGTCGTTGCCGATCACCTGCGCCACGGCCTGGAGCAGCGATTCGGCGATCACGGGGTTCACCTTGCCCGGCATGATCGAGCTTCCGGGTTGCACCTCCGGCAGCGTCAGCTCGCCGAGGCCGGCCCGCGGCCCGGAGCCGAGCCAGCGGATGTCGTTGGCGATCTTCTGCAGGCTGATGGCCACGGTGCGCAGTGCGCCGCTGGCCTCCAGCACGCCGTCCAGCGTGTTCTGCGCCTGGAAGTGGTTGTCTGTCTCGCGCACCGTTACGCCCAGCTCCTCCGAGAGCACGGCGCAGACGCCTGCGGCGAACTCCGGGTGCGTGTTCACGCCTGTGCCGACGGCGGTGCCGCCGAGCGCCACTTCGGAGAGCTCCTCCGCAGCGTGGCGAGAGCGCCGTACGCCGCGCTCGACCTGGCCGGCGTAGCCCAGGAACTCCTGGCCCAGGCGGATCGGCGTCGCGTCCTGGAGGTGCGTGCGCCCGGTCTTGATCACGCCCCAGAACTCGCGCGACTTCGCTTCCAGCGCAGCCTGCAGGTGCTCCAGCGCCGGGATCAGTTCGTGCTCGATCTCGACCAGCGCCGACACGTGCGCGGCCGTCGGGATGACGTCGTTGGAGGACTGACCCATGTTCACGTGATCGTTGGCGTGGACCAGCTTCGATCCCGGCTCGCCCCCGAGTATCTCCGTGGCGCGGTTGGCGATCACCTCGTTGGCGTTCATGTTGGTGGAGGTGCCGGAGCCCGTCTGGAAGATGTCGACGACGAAGTGCGCGTCGAGCTTGCCGTCGGCCACTTCCCGCGCTGCCTCCTCGATCGCACCGGCGAGCCTGGCGTCGAGGAGGCCGAGGCCGGCGTTGACGCGCGCCGCGGCCAGCTTGGTCAGGCCGAGGACGCGGATGAACGGCCGGGTGAAGCGGCGGCCGCTGATCGGGAAGTTGAGGACGGCGCGCTGGGTGGAGGCGCCGTAATAGGCAGAGGCCGGCACCTGCATCGGGCCCATGGAGTCGCTCTCAGTACGGGTATCTTCAGGCATGGCAAGCTCCTTCCGGCAGGGCGAATGATATAGCGAGGCTGGTTGCGGTGGGAAGGCAGCCCGCTTCTGTGACGGATGTCATATCGGCGAGTGGGGCCGCCGCGTAGGATCAGGCGTAGATACGGTGGCAGATATGCCCCGCCCCCTCCCCAAGGTGGCCCCGGAACCAGTTCCGGGGCCCCTTCTCGTTTCTCAGAGGTTCCGAGGCGAGGTCTCGGCCGCGGCCGTCAAGGGCACGGCAGCAGAAAACGGCCCGCGGGCAAGGCCGCGAGCCGCTTATCCGCTGCTGATCCGGATCAGTTGAGCTTGATCGCGATGCTCTTCGTCTCCATGAACATCTCCATGCCCTCGAGACCCAGCTCACGGCCGATCCCTGACTGCTTGTAGCCGCCGAAAGGCATGACCGGAACGCCGAGCGCGCCCGCTGTGTGGTAGGAGTTGATCCACACGGTGCCGGCTCTGATGTTCTTGGCGAACTTCAGCGCCTTGTCGATGTCCTGCGTCCAGACCGCCGCGGCCAGGCCGTACATCGACTCGTTAGCGATCTTAAGCGCCTCCTGAGGTGTGCTGAACGGGATGATCGTCAGCACCGGGCCAAAGATCTCTTCCTGGGCGATCTTCATCCGGTTGTCCACCTTGTCGAAGATCGTCGGCTCGAAGAAGTAGCCCTTGTCCAGGCCGTCGCCGGTCTTGCGGTTGCCGCCTAGAATGAGCGACGCCTTTTCGTCCTGGCCGGCCTTGACGTACGTCTCCACGGTGTTCAGCTGTTCGTCGGAGACGACAGGGCCCATGCGCGTCGCCGGGTCCATTGGGTCGCCGATCTTCATGCCGCCGACGAAGTTGCTGAACATCTCCACGAACTGATCGTGTACGCTCTCCTCCACCAGCAGGCGGGAGCCGGCCTGACAGACCTGTCCGGCGTTGAGGTAGATGCCGAAGAGCGAACCGATGACGGCGCTCTGCAGGTTGGCGTCGGCGAAGACGATGTTCGGGGACTTGCCGCCCAGCTCGAGCGAAATCTTCTTGACGTTGCTGGCGGCCGCGCGCATCACGCTCTGGCCCACCTCCGTCGATCCGGTGAACGCGATCTTGTCGACGTCGATCGACGAGGCGAGGCGGTCGCCGACGATCTTGCCGGAACCAGTGATGACGTTGAACACACCCTTCGGCGCGCCGGCCTCGGTGATGATGCGGCCGAGCTCGAACGTCGTGCACGGCGTGTACGTCGCCGGCTTGATCACGATGGTGCAACCGGTGGCCAGCGCCGGTGCGATCTTCCAGGTCGCCAGCAGCATCGGGAAGTTCCACGGCGTGATGATGCCGACGACGCCGACCGGCTCCTTGAGGATCAGGCCGAGCGCGTCATCCACGATGTTCGAGATCGCCTGGCCCTTAATGTTCATCGCCAGGCCGGCGTAGTACTCGAACACGTCCGCTGTGAGCGTGACCTCCATGCCGGCTTCGCTGACCGGCTTGCCGACCTCCGAAGCCAGCAGCCGGGCAAGGTCCTGCATCTCGTCGCGGATGGTCTGCGCTACCTTGCGCAGGACGTCGGCGCGCTGACGCGCGGGCGCCTTGGCCCACGAGCCGCTGTCGAACGCCGCGCGGGCAGCGGCGATCGCCTTGTCGGTGTCCTCCACCGTGGCTGATGGGAACGTGGCGACGAGGACGTCTGTGTTGGCGGGATAGCGTCGCTCCAGCGTCTCGCCGGAGCTAGCGGGCACCCACTCGCCGTTGATCAGGAGCTGATACTCTTTCCCGGATACGGCGCTTGGGGTAGGGGCGGCTTCTGTAGTCATTGGGCCAATCTCCTTCCGCGCGGTCAAAAGCTGCGCGCGTCAGATTATACCCCCTCCATGCAACCCCCCGCCGCGTGGCGTGGATCACCAAGTCTGGACTGGCTGCGAAGCCCCGGCGGTTGAAAGGCGCTAAGGTGAGGACGCCCGCCGCGACGAATTCTCTCCCCACACGGCGATAGACTATCTGGGTGTTTGTAACAGTCATGGAGGACTTGGCCATCTATTCCCGTGAGATGCGTGCCGAAGTCGCCGGCGTAACGGCTGCCGAACTGAACGAAGCGGATCTGGTGGCACAGGCCAAGGCCCGTTCGCCGGAGGCGTGGACGCATATATATGATTCCCACTACTGCGCTATCTTCCGCTACGTCAGGGCAAGGGTATTCGACGAGGCGGAGGCCGAGGATCTCGCTTCCGCCGTTTTCGTCGGCGCACTAAAGGGGATTGACTCCTATCACTATCGCGGACGGCCCCTGTTAGCCTGGCTCTACCGAATAGCGCGGAACGTGGTCGCGAGCCATCAGCGACAGCTCCTGAAGGCCCGCGGCGGCGATGCCAAGGGGGGCCTGGGCCAGGCCCAGCGGGTGATCTGGCACCTCACGCGGTGGGGCAGGCGGAACGACGAGCAGCCCACAGATGACGACCTCATGTCAGCTGCCAGCGGCGAGACCGATCCCGCGATGATGGTGGATGGGCTCGACCTGCGGGACGCACTGACGAAACTGCCAGCCGGCCAGCGAGAGGTCGTTATCCTCCGGTTCCTGGTCGGGTTGAGCGCGCAGGAGGTGGCCGATGTCATCGGCAAGAAGCCTGCCGCTGTCTACTCCCTGCAGGCACGGGCGATCCTGACACTGCGCGGGCAGCTCGAATAGGGCGCGAGAAGATCTTCCTCCGACGCGACGAATTCGGCCTCCCGCAGCGATAGACCTGGTGAGAAGGGAAATCCAGAAGCCATGAACGGGAAGCTACGCAAAATCCTCACGGAGTGCATACGGGACATTGAGACCGGCGCCCTCGACGTGGAGGGTTGCCTGCAGCGGCATCCTAACCAGGCCGAGGAGCTGCAGTCTCACCTGGAACTGAGGAGCGGACTCGAAACGATGGCCAAGGATCAACCCGATTTCGCAAGCCAGCAGCGGGGGCGGAGCCGGTTGCTCGGTGCCCTGGCGGATACGGAGAAGAGAATGATTCCAGCACTGGTTCCAGTAGTGGCGAAGGCGGCAGCGGTGGTCGCTGGCGTGGCTCTGCTTGTGGGGAGCGCCGTCGGAACTTCCGCGGCCTTGGGCGGCCCGAACGTAGCTGACGATATCCTTTCCACCGTTGGCATTACAAGCAGCCAAGGCGTCGATAACGCCGCCGAAGCGGCGGACGGCGGCATCGCTACCGCCGAGCGCGGTGCAGAGAACAGGGACGGCGATCCGCCCGCGGCCGCAGACGGCCGCAGCACAGCCGAGGACGCGAAAGACGGCGGCCTCGGCATCGGGGCCGACAACGCCAACTCCAGCGCCTCTGACGAGCACGGCAACAGCGATAACCCCGGCGGCAATCCCGATGCGAATGCGGATGGCGGACCCGGCAACGGAAACGGCCCCGGCAACGTACCGCCGGGCCCGAATGATGTTCCGCCGGACGCCGCACAAGTGCCGGACGATGTCCCGCCCGCCGGCCCCTGACCCGAAGCAACTCCTTTCCTGACATTGAGGAGCCTGCTAGAAGCGCGGGCTCCTCAATCCTATCGTTGCGGGCTGACCAAAGATCAAGATAGAAGCTCCGGTCAGCAAGATCGGGTACGTGACGAGAGGGCTAGCGTGAAACAGCCCCTCGAGGACGCCCTTTCCGCGAGCGCTACAGCTGCAGCGACTTCGTCTCCAGGAACTCCTCGAGGCCGAACTTGCCCAGCTCGCGGCCGTGGCCGGAGTGCTTGTAGCCGCCGAACGGCGCCATGACGTTGAAGGCGCCGCCGTTGATCTCGACCTGGCCCGTGCGGATGCGACGCGCGACGCGCTTCGCCCGCTCCGGATCGCCGGACCAGACGCCGCCGGCGAGGCCGTAGACCGTGTCGTTGGCGATGCGGATAGCGTCTTCCTCGTCGTCGTAGGGGATGATCGCGAGGACGGGGCCGAAGATCTCTTCCTGGGCGATCGTCATGTCGCTCGTCACGTCTGAGAAGACGGTCGGCTGCACGTAATAGCCTTTGCTTGTGCCCTGCGGTGGTTCGGCGCCGCCGGTGACGAGCTTGGCGCCTTCGTCGACGCCCTTCTTGATGTAGCCGCGCACGATTTCGAGCTGCGCCTCGGAGACCAGCGGGCCCAGCCTCGAGTCATCGCTGAAGGGGTCGCCGACGGTGAACGTCTCGGCGGCCTTGGCGGCGATCTTCTCCGCGTCAGCCAGGCGCGAGCGCGGCACGATCATTCGCGTCAGCGCGCTGCAGGTCTGGCCGGAGTTCAGGAAGCACTTGGCGACGCCATCGGTGACGGCGCGTTCCAGGTCGGCGTCGTCGAGGATGACGTTCGGGGACTTGCCGCCGAGCTCGAGCGCAACACGCTTGATGTCTTGCGATGCCAGCTCGCCGATGCGCTTGCCGGCGCGGGTGGAGCCGGTGAACGAGATCATGTCCACGTCATCGTGGGAGACGATCGCTTCGCCAACGACGGAGCCGGCGCCGGTGACGAGGTTGAAGACGCCGGCGGGCAGACCCGCGGCCTCGATCGCCTCGGCGAGGATGAAGGCGTTGAGCGGCGCCACCCCGCTGGGCTTGAGGATGACTGTGCAGCCGGCAGCCAGCGCCGGCGCCACCTTGGCCGCGATCTGGTGCAGTGGGTAGTTCCACGGCGTGATGCAGCCGACGACGCCGACCGGCTCCTTGACGACGAGCGAGCTGCCGACCTGCTCCTCGAACTCCGTTGAGGCGAGGATCGCCGGCATCGAGCCGAAGGTCATCAGCGGCAGGCCGGCCTGGATCATCCGCGACAGCTTGAGCGGCATGCCGACCTCGCTCGAAATCGTCGTCGCGATGTCTTCCTGCCGCGTCGCCAGTTGGGCGGCGATCGCCTGCAGGTACTTGGCGCGCTCTTCCTTTGTCGTCTGCGACCACGTCTCGAAGGCTGCCTTGGCGGCGGCGACGGCCTTGTCGACGTCTTCGGGCGTTCCTTCGGGAACGCGGCCCATCACTTCTTCCGTCGCCGGGTTGACGACGTCGATCATCTTCGAGCCGGACGATTCGATCCACTTGCCGCCGATAAAGAGCTTGTCTCGCGTCGCTACGTCTGCTACCTGGGTCATGTCCTTCTCCTTCTGAAGCTTTCCACTACTTGAGGTTGATCCAAACTGCCTTGTATTCAGTGTACAGGTCGAGCGCCTGGCGACCGAGCTCACGGCCGAACCCGCTGTCCTTGAAGCCGCCCCACGGTGAGCGTGTGTCGGTGGCACCGTAAGTGTTCACCCAGACCGTGCCCGCTTTCAGGCGGTGCGCTACATTGTGGGCCTGTGCCACATCTCGCGTCCAGACCGCCGCCGCCAGGCCATAGCTCGTGTCGTTGGCGATGCGGACGGCCTCGTCGACGTCCTTGATCGGGATCACGGACGCCACCGGACCAAAGATCTCTTCTTGGGCGATGCGCATGCGGTTGTCGACGTCGGCGAAGACCGTCGGCTGGACGAAGTAGCCGTTGTCACCGATGCGCTTGCCGCCCGTAACCAGCTTTGCGCCCTCGTCCTTACCGATGTCGATGTAGCCCATCACACGCTCGAACTGCTCGTCGTTGACGACGGGGCCCATGTACGTCTTCGGGTCGAGCGGGTCGCCGACCTTGATCGAGTCGGCGCGCTTCGTCAGGCCGTCCAGGAAGGCGTCGTAGATGCTCCGGTCGACGAGGATGCGCGAGCCGGCGCTGCAGACCTCGCCCTGGTTGAAGAAGATGCCACCGCTGGCGCCGCGGATCGCGGCCTCGAGGTCGGCGTCGGCGAGGATGAGGTTCGGCGACTTGCCGCCGAGTTCGAGCGAGACCTTCTTCAGGGTGGCGGCGGACGCCCGCATGATGATGCGACCGACCTCCGGGCTGCCGGTGAAGGCGATCTTGTCCACGTCCTCGTGTTCGACGAGCGCAGCTCCGGCCTCACCGAAGCCGGTGACGATGTTGACGACGCCCGGTGGCAAATCCGCCTCGAGGCACAGCTCGCCCAGCTTGAGCGCCGACAGCGGCGATTGCTCCGCCGGTTTGAGCACGGTCGTGTTGCCGCAGGCCAGCGCCGGCGCCAGCTTCCAGGCCGCCATCATCAGCGGGAAGTTCCAGGGGATGATCTGCCCAACGACGCCGAGCGGCTGCCGCATGAGGTAGGTGAACGCGGGCGCGCGTACCGGCACCGTCTCGCCGTGGAGCTTGTCCGCCCAGCCGGCGTAGTACTCGAAGCAGTCGATCGCGGCCGGGATGTCGACGCGCAGGCTGTTGGTTATCGGCTTGCCGGCGTCGAGCGCGTCGATCTCCGCCAGCTCTTCGGCGTTGTCGCGCACCAGCTGCGCCATCTTGAATAGCATGCGGCCGCGGTCGGCGGGGTGGATCTTCGCCCACGGCCCTTCAAACGCTGCGCGCGCGGCCTTCACAGCGCGGTCGATGTCTTCGGCGCCGCCCTCGGCGACCCGAGCGAGCGTCTCGCCCGTAGTCGGGTTGACGTCGTCGTAGTACTTGCCGGAGGCAGGCTCGACCCACTCGCCGTTGATCAGGAACTTCGTTGGCCCGCGAACGGCAGTCTTGTCCTGCGTCGTTTGTGTCATATCGGTGCCTCGCTCACGCGTGTGCAACTACTTATGGCGGAGCGGCTGTGCTTTG
Source organism: Chloroflexota bacterium (assembly GCA_022565075.1). Classification (GTDB taxonomy): domain Bacteria; phylum Chloroflexota; class Dehalococcoidia; order SM23-28-2; family RBG-16-64-32; genus CF-162. Next base: position 14,659 of record JADFKG010000029.1, read on the forward strand.
TCAATCGTGCGCTAAGTTAAGACGCCTCGGCGTTCAGTCGGCGACCGGTTTTTCGGGCACGTAGACTCTTCTGAGTGGAAGAAGCATCTTAGCGGCGCTCGGCAGTTGCTCGTAGTGTTCAAGGATTAGGTCAAGAAGGCGATTACTATCAACTAGCACCACGTTTCCGCTCGCGACGAATGGAGTGTTTTCTGCGTCTTTCGTAAAGCCGCCCGTGCACACAAATAATCCTCGCTCGGCGGTGGCCAAGACTCCATTTAAATAGCCGACATCCTGTATGCCCGCCGAACTCTTCTGATTCTTGACTTGGACTTTGATTCGCGGCGCCTCGAGTCCAAAGGTATCCGGGTAGGCAAGCACATCAACGCCGCCGTCGGCACCTTTCTTGCCAACGCGCGTCTTGTAGCCCAGCGCTTCCAACAGCCCTGCAACGAACGTCTGAAAATCATGGTGTTCGATGTTGTCCAACGCCTCAAGAATCTGGCCACGGGCCTGTCCGTCAATGTCATCGGCCCAAACGCCGGCTTCAAGAGGGCCCTCTGATTCTCCAGTTGGCACGACTGGACCGGCACCAAGGAAGGCTTCGAGATAGGGTAGGGCGATATCGGCGCGAAAGACGGTCAGTGTACTCCCGAGAGTGTTTCGGACGGTCTGAGTGAAGTACTTGCGCGGGGCTGCATTGAGGTACTCAACAGGGCGGATGTGGGGATAGTCCGATCCGAAGATGGACGCGTCATATTTGTAGGTACCGGTGCACTTGCTGATATGGATCTCGGCGGTGATCTTTTCTGGAGTGAGAATGTAGTCTCCGATCTTAATCTCCCTCGCGAAACGGTAGAGTTGGCCCACTGATCCAGGTGTTCCGCTACCAGGGTCAGAGGATTCCATCGCGTCTCGAAGCTCGTCGCGAGACGAGATCTTGACAATGTCGCCTACGGATGACCAGCCGATCGCGACGGCGTTTCGCGGCTTCACTTGGCTGGCGAGCTCGTTATTGTTGCCGCCCCTGACAACCCAGACCGCTGTCTGATCCATCATCTAAGCTGCCTCCGCGTTCACCTCGTCGAGCAGGCGCATGAAGCGGCCCAGCGTCTCCAGCTTGCCGTCCATGCCCTCGCCTTCGGGGTCGACTCGTATCGTCGTGATCCCGCAGTCACGGTAGGCGCGGATGCGGGCCTTCACCATGTCGTCGGTGCCCAGGAGGTTCGTCTGCGCGATCATCTCGTCGGGCACGAGTTCCGCCGCGCCCTGACGGTCGCCGTCGAGCCAGCGCTTCTGCGCCTCTTGCGCCACCTCTTCGTATCCCGCGCGCTGGAACGCCCGGTTGTAGAAGTTCTGCTTGCGCGAGCCCATCGCGCCGAGAGTGAAGGCGAGGCCCGGCTTTCGCGGCGCGTAAAGCGACTCGACGTCGTCCGAGAACGCCACGACGCCGCCCGCCTGCAGGTCGATGTCGCCGAGCGATCGCCCGGCCTTGTCGGCGCCTTTGCGGATGTAGTCGAAGAAGGCGTCGGCGTGCTCCGGCATGAACGACGTGCCGAGCCAGCCGTCGGCGATCTCGCC
>JADFKG010000172.1 GCA_022565075.1 Chloroflexota bacterium
GACGCCTCTCCCCGCTCATCCTGAGGCTCTCGAAGGACGAGCGCGCCAACCACGCTGCCGCCAAAGCGTGTAGACAAGACGGCGGCTCCTGTAATCTACGTAACACCTTTCGGCGTACCATATGCTGGAATGGTAAGCGTGAGCATCAAGACGCGTCTGAGAGCTAAGCGGCCTCTCTTGGCACTCATCTTCATCGCCGCGGCCGCGCTTGCGGTCGCGTCCTGCGGGGGCGGCTCTGACTCGCCCGACGAAGGTAGTCTGAAGGGCGAATCACTCGCCGGCACTGTCGCCGCCCCTGAGTTTCCCGGCGGCCACACCTGGTTCAACGTCAGCGAGCCGCTCACGCTTGCGGCCCTCCGCGGCAAGGTCGTCGTCCTCGACTTCTGGACTCTCGGCTGCATCAACTGTCAGCACATCGTCCCCGACCTTGTGCAGCTCGAAGAAGAGTTCGGCGACGCCCTCGTCGTCATCGGCGTCCACTCCGGCAAGTACGACCGCGAGCACGACGATGACAGCATTCGCGAGGCCGTCCTCCGTCTGGGCCTGTCGCACGCCGTCGTCAACGACCCGGAGTTCGTGATCTGGAATAGCTACGGCGTCAACGCTTGGCCCACCACCGTGGTCATCGATCCGGCCGGCAACGTCGTCGGCAGCCGCTCCGGCGAGGGCGTCTACGCGGCTGTTCAACCCGTCATCGTCCGGCTCCTCGACGACTTCAGCGACCAGATCGACCTCACTCCCATCCCGCTTGACCTCGAGGCCGAGCCCATCGCCACCGCCTTCCTCAGCCACCCCGGAGCCGTACTCGTCGACGAGGACGGCGGGCGTCTCTTCATCGCCGACTCCGGCAACAACCGCATCCTCATCGCCGACCTGGACGGTCGCCTTGACCGCGCCATCGGGGACGGCGAGCAAGGCCTGCGCGACGGCTTCGCGGACGAGGCCCAGTTCAATCAGCCGCACGGCCTCGAACTCTCCGCCGACGGCCAAACGCTCTACGTCGCCGACACCCGCAACCACGCCCTGCGCGCGGTCGATCTTGCCAGCGGTGCGGTGACGACGCTCGCCGGAAACGGCGCGCGCGCCTACGTCTACCCCCTGAGCGGCTCGCCGGCGAAGGACAGCGAACTCGCCTCGCCCTGGGGAATTCTGCTCGTTGGTGACACGCTGTACATGGGCATGGCCGGCACCCACCAGATCTGGACGATGGACCTGGCCGCCGGCACGCTCAGCGTCTTCGCCGGCAGCGGCCGCGAGGGCATCGATGACGGCCCACGCCTGGCCGCCACGCTCGCCCAGCCCAGCGGTCTCGCGACTGACGGCACGTTCCTCTTCTGGGTCGATCCCGAGTCCAGCGCCGTTCGCAAGCTGCCCCTCGATGGCAGCGGCGTCGTCGAGACGCTCGTCGGCACCGGCCTCTTCGACTTCGGCGACGCCGACGGGCCACCCGGCGTCGCCCAGCTCGAGCACCCACAGGGCATCGCCTACGCCAACGGCCTCCTCTACGTCGCCGACACCTACAACCACAAGATCCGCACCGTCGACCCCGAGACCGGAGACGTCGCCACGTTCGCCGGATCGGGCGTCTCCGGCCTGACAGACGGCGCCGCCGCCAGCGCTGCCTTCGCCGAGCCCGGCGGCATCGCCTCCGCCACCGGCAGCCTCTACGCCGCCGACACCAACAACCACGCCGTCCGCATCGTCGACCTTGCCTCTGGTGACGTCTCCACTCTGGCGCTCACCAACCTCGGCGTCGCCATCGGCACCGCGCAGGGCCGCACGATCAAGGTCTCGCTGCCCGCGCAGGAGATTAGCCCTGACGCCGATACGGTCGAGCTGCGGCTTAGCGCGCCCGCAGGCTATAAGCTCAACGACCTGATCGAGTCCCGCCTCACGCTCAGCACCTCCAACGCCGACGCCTTCAGCCCGTCCGAGACCGACGTCACGTTCCAGGTCAGCGATCATGCCGTTGAACTCCAGGTCGGCGCCAAGGCCGCCTCCGGGCAGGCAATCCTCAGCGCCACAGGCGAAATCTACTACTGCCGCGAGGGCGAAGAAGCCGTCTGCCTCATCGACAAGGTCGATCTCGCCCTTCCCATCACAGTCGTCGCCGGCGGCGCAGCGGTAGCCGTCATCGAATACGAACTACCGCAGTAGCCGCCACCGGAAGTAACGTTCGCCGCTCCCCGCCGTCGTTATTTGTGCGCCGATGAAAGCGCATTCCCATGATGTTGCGACGCTTCCTGCTGCCCTCCCTGTTCGGCCTGCTGACGCCGTTCGTCTTCGTCGCGGCAGTGTCAGCCGCTGTTAAGCACACCGTTTCGCCCGGCGAGACGCTATCCTACATCGCGCTCATCTACGAGAAGACTGTGGACGAGATCGCCGGCTACAACGGCCTCGCCAACCCGGACTTGATCTACCCCGGCCAGGAGCTCGACATCCCCGGCGAGGGCTCCGGCGTCGGTGGCGGAGCGTACACCGTCCAGCCGGGCGACTCGCTCAGCGGCATCGCCTGGCAGTACGGCGTCTCCACCGACGCTCTTCAGGTCGCGAACGGCATCAGCGACGCGGACTACATCTACATCGGCCAGCTGCTGACGATCCCCTCGGCTGACTCAGAACCCGCGCTTCCAGCGCTTGCCTTTCCCGACCGGCCCTGGGACCCGAGCCTCGAGGCGATGATCGACGACATCGCCTCGATCGAAGGCGTCGACGCCGGCCTCGTCAAAGCCGTGGCAACCGTCGAGAGCGGCTGGAACCAGCGGGCGATCAGCTACGCGGGCGCCATCGGCATCATGCAGGTCATGCCCGGCACCGTCTGGTGGCTGGAGTGGGAAGTCTTCGGCTTCGACTTCAACGAGCGGGAGAGCGCCTGGGACAACGTGCGCCTCGGCGCGCGCTACTTGCGCATCCTCCTCGACGCGACGGGCGGCGACTACTACGACGCCGTCGCCGCGTACTACCAGGGCCTGTCGCCCACCGAGGCCGGCGTCTACTACGCCGGCACCGCCGATTACGCCTCGATGGTCCTCGCCGTCAAGGCTGCCTACTGGCCCTAGATCACCCGACCTCCCGCCCGACGCCTCAGACGACGCTACTCCGTTCCCGCGATCCCCAGCTCGTCCGCGACCGGCTTCAGCGAGTCGATCACGAACTGGATGTGCTCGTCCAGCTCCACGCCCAGCACCTCCGCGCCGTTCGTGATGTCCTCCCGGCGCACGGTCCGCGCGAACCCCTTGTCCTTCATCTTCTTCTTGACCGACTTCACCGCGACTTCGTGGATGCTCTTGTTCGGCCGCACCAGCGCCACCGCGATCACGAACCCCGCCAGCTCGTCGACCGCGAAGATCGCCCGGTCCATCATGTTCTCGCGCTCCACGCCCAGCCTGTCCAGGTACGAAGCGTGGCACAGCACCGCGTGCACGATCTCCTCCGGCACGCCCTTCTCCCGCAGGATCGGCGCCCCCTTCGACGGGTGCTCGTCTTCGGTCGGGTGCATCTCGAAGTCGAAGTCGTGGAGCAGGCCTACGCAGCCCCAGGTC
>JADFKG010000173.1 GCA_022565075.1 Chloroflexota bacterium
CGTCATGCGGCGGCTCGATTCGTATGACAGTGCGGCGCTCGCGGGAGGAGAGACGGTGGCGCTGCGAGCGCCCGACCACGAGTTCGCACTGAGCATGATCGCGGCTGTGGGCGAGCCTGTCGTGGGCACGAGCGCGAACCGGAGCGCCGGCCGCGCGGCGGTATCGGCGGCGGAGGCGGCGTTTCAGTTCGGGGATATGGTGGCGCTGGCGGTGGACGGCGGCAGGGCGAGGGGAGTGGAGAGCACGGTGCTCGACATAACCCGAGAAGACGGGCCGACGATCGTCCGGGAGGGCGCTGTGACGCAAGAAGAGATCGAGAGGGCGCTGGGCCGGGCGCTCGGGGTTGGTAAGGAACGGAAAGAGGTTGGCGAGTGAGCAGGTGGTGTTACGCGCTGGCCGGCGTGCTTTTAGTAGTTGTTGCGGCGTGCGGCGGCGGTGGCAGGGAAAGCGGTGAGGAGATCGTGGAGAAGGTGGAGGAGGCGCTGAGCGAGCCTGGCATGATCTACCACGCGATCGGCGACGACAACAGCGAGGTCTGGATGGACGTCGAGAACGAGAAGTTCCGGCGGCGAGAGGCGACGTCGAGAGGCGGGCTGATAAGCGTCGGCGACGGCTGGGACCGGTATACGTTCGACCCGATCGAGAACCGGGTCTTCGTGGAGGACGCGAACCCGGAGGGGTTGGTCCGGCCGCGCATCGACCACCCGATGATTCTCTGGAGCGAGGCGTTGGGGGCGCTGGCGTTCGGGCAGGAGCTGGAGGTGATCGGCGATACGGTCGCCGACGGCCGAGCGGTGATCGCCCTCAACGCGCGAACGCCGATCGCCCAGGATGGCGAGCCGACGGGGGCTACGCTCATCGGGCGCGTGGAGCTGGACCCGGAGACGTACCTGCCGCTGGCGTTTGAGCGGAGGGAAGAGGTGCCGGCCGGCGAGACGCCATCGCAGGAGAGGGTGCGCATCCGCTACACGACGTCGGAGCTGATCTCTCGCGATGACCTGCCGGAGGGGTTCTTCGAGCAGGCGGTCGTCGAGGCCCAGGTGCTGACCACGGAGGAGAGCCTGCGGCGGCTGGCCGATCTGGGGTTCACGGCGTACTGGCTGGATGAGATCTACGAGAGCCAGCTCGGGGAGCTGGCGCTGCCGCCCATAGACGCCGTCATCACGGACCCGACGAGAGACGCGGCGGAGCTGCACTACGCGCTGATCGTTACAGACGCGGACGGTGAAGCGGCGCCGTTGCTGGACGCCGTGATCGTGAGGTTGGCTCGCGACCCCAACGGCTTCACCCAGCCGACGATCCCGGAGTTCGGCGGCACGCTGCCGGAGTCGGAGCGCGAGGTCGAAGTGCGCGGCGTCACCGGTACGCTGTTCACGAGCATACTGACGCCGTTTGACCTTGGCTGCGATACCGGCGAGTGTCCGCCGACGGAGGCGCGCCTCTATCGGCGCCTGATCTTCTTGATCGACGATACAGCGGTGCAGATCGAAACGTTCGCGCGGGTCGCCTTGACGGGCGATGAGCTGAACGGCTACAACAGCGAGTTCGGGATCGTGGCGCTGGGCGAGACGATGATTGAGGTGACGGGGGATGAGGTCGCGCCGTGAGAAAGAAGACGGTGCGGGAGATCGACGTCGCGGGCAAGCGCGTGCTGATGCGCGTGGACTACAACGTGCCGCTGGAGGCGGCGTCCGGGCGCATCCTCGATGACAGGCGGATCAAGGCGACGCTGCCGACGCTGGACTACCTGCGGCTGGAGGGGGCGAGGGTAGTGCTCGTTTCGCATCTGGGAAGGCCGCAGGGTGAGCGCGACCCGCGTCTGAGCCTGGCACCGGTGGCGGAACGCCTTTCGGAGCTGATGGGCGAGCCGGTGCAGACGGTGGACGACTGTATCGGCAGCGAGGTGCAGGAGGCGGTCGCAGGGCTGGCGGACGGCCAGGTGTTGATGCTGGAGAACGTGCGCTTTCACGCGGAAGAGGAGGCGAACGAGGCGGAGTTCGCGAAGGCGCTGGCCAGCCTTGGCGACGTATACGTGAACGACGCCTTCGGGACGGCGCACCGGGCGCACGCCTCGACGGAGGGCGTCGCCCGTCTCCGTCCGGCGGTGGCGGGCCTGCTGATGGAGAGCGAGATCAACTTTCTGAGCCGGGCCGTGGAGGATCCGGAGCGGCCGTACGCGGCGATCATCGGCGGGGCGAAGGTGAGCAGCAAGATGGGCGTGCTCGAGGCGCTTCTCGAACGGGTCGACAAGCTGATGCTGGGTGGCGGGATGGCGAACACGTTCCTCAAGGCGGAGGGGTTCGACGTCGCCGAGTCGCTGGTGGAGGACGACTACATCGCCGGGGCGAAGCGGATCGAGGAGAAGGCGGCCGAGCGGGGCGTGAGGCTCCTGCTGCCGGCGGACGTGATCGTCGCTGAGCGCTTTGAGGCGGACTCGCCGGCGCGGCGGGTGTCGGTCAAGGACGTACCGGCGGGCTGGCGGATCATGGACGTCGGCGAGACGACGATCGACGTCTATGCGCGGGCGCTGGCCGACTGCAAGACGGTGGTCTGGAACGGGCCGATGGGGGTGGCGGAGATGCCATCGTTCGCGCACGGGTCGCACAGGCTGGCGGGGGTGCTGGCGAAGCTCGGCGAGGCGACGACGATCATCGGCGGTGGGGAGACGGCGGCGGTGGTTGAGTCGCTGGGGATGGCGGAGGAGTTTTCGCACGTGAGCACGGGCGGCGGCGCGTCGCTGGAGTTTCTCGAAGGCCGCGAGCTGCCGGGCGTGGCGGCGCTGCAGGACCGCTAGAACAGCAGAGCGAGTCCTTAGCGAAGGGCGGCATCGGTCTTATTCTGCTAGGCTCTTGGCATCCAGTGTTTGTATGGGTGAACGTTGTCAGACTCGGTTGATTTCGAAGCCTTGATCGCGCGCGGACTCGAGGCGATTAGACTCGAGTCCTTTGCCGACGCTGCCAATCTCTTCGAAGAGTGCACGAAGCGCAATGTCCTTCACGCACCTTCATGGGGGAACCTGTCTGTTGCCTACTGGGGACTGGGCGAAAGAGAGAAACAATTGCAGGCGGCGCATCGCGCCGCCGCCATAGATTCCGAAGCGATCGAATGTCGTCGCATTTGAGCAATGCGCTGCTAGTCAACGGCAAGTTCACTGACGCTCTTGATGTCGCCAAGAAGGGGCTAGCCAAGGCAAGAAATGATCGCGAGCTCCTTCAAGTCGCGGCGCAGTCATACAGAGCCTTGGGTGCGCACAAGACGGCAATCGAGGCGGCTCGAATGGCGATTCGCGCGAGTAGCTTCTTCAATATTTTGATGCAATTGATTGTCGCCGATTCACTCGCAGAACTTCATGAGCTCGACGCGGCGCTACACGAGTATGAGACGGTCTTAAACTGCACAGATTCGTTCCCCAAGGTAACTGGCGAGGACCCTATCCAGCAGGCGCTTCGTGGAAAGGCGATCGTCCTGATGGACAGAGCGTACGAGTCGAGCGACGATCAGTCGTGGCGCGCCTCGCTCAATGCAGCGATGGCCGCGATAG
>JADFKG010000174.1 GCA_022565075.1 Chloroflexota bacterium
GCTCGAACGGCGTTAGCGGCGTGCCGACGATGATCTTCAACGGGCGCTTCGCTGTTGTGGGCGCGCAGGACGTCGAGCTGTTGCGCGACGTTGCGGGACGCATCGTGCGCGGCGAGGTGGAGGCGAAGTAGGCGTCCCGTCTCGAACCCTTACGTGAACTAGAACTTTGCACCGTCTTGTGGCACACTGAGCCACGCCAATTCAGGAAAACAAGGAGCCCCAGATGGACTTTCGATTTACGCCCGAAGAAGAGGCCTTCCGAGCCGATGTGAAGGAGTTTCTGAAGCAGGAGCTGAAGCCCGGCTGGGACGATGAATTCGACGCGGAGTCCGAACTCGGGATCGAGGCCCACGGTGATTTCGCCAAGAGCTTCAACAGGAAGCTCGCGGAGCGCGGCTGGCTGGCGATCGCCTGGCCTGAGGAGTACGGCGGCCGCGACGCGAGCGTCATGCAGCAGGTCGTCTACAGCGAAGAGATGGCCTACGCCGGCGCTCCCGTCGGGTTCAACATGGGCGTCGCCTGGGTCGGCCCCTCGCTCATGCTCTACGGCACGGATGAGCAGAAGCAAGAGTTCATCCCCAAGATCACGAGCCTGGAGCACACGTGGTGCACCCTTTACTCTGAGCCTACAGCCGGCTCCGACCTGGCGGCGATTCAGACGAGGGCAGTGCGCGACGGCGACGACTTCGTGATCAACGGCCAGAAGACCTGGACGACGGGCGCGCACCGCTCGAACTGGGGCTGGCTGGCGGCGCGCACCGACCCCGACGTGCCGAAGCACAAGGGCCTGAGCATGTTCCTGGTGCCGATGGACGCGCCGGGCGTCACCATCCAGCCGCTGGTCAATATGGCGGGCAACCACGGCTTCAACGAGGTCTTCTTCGAGGACGTGCGGATTCCGGCGAAATACCTCGTCGGGAAGGAGAACATGGGCTGGTACATGCTGGCCGTGGCGCTCGACTTCGAGCGTTCGTCGATCGCCGGCTCGGCGCGGGTGCGGCGCTCGCTAAAGGAGCTTGTTGAGTTTACGAGGGAGTACCCGCAGTTCGTCGAGAACAAGCCGGCGATCCGCAACCGGCTGGCCGACATCGCGATCGAGGTGGAGATCGGCGCCGCGCTGTCATACCGGGTGGCGTCGCTGCAGGCGGACGGCAAGGCGCCGAACTACGAGGCGACGATCGCCAAGCTGTACTCGACGGAGCTGATCCAGCGCTTCGCGTCCACGGGGATGGAGCTGCTGGGGATGTACGGCCCGCTGCACCCGAAGAGCAAGTACGCGAAGCTCAAGGGCGGGATGGAGCGCGGCTACCAGCTGGCCGTCAGCGCGACGATCGCCGGCGGCACGAGCGAGGTGATGAAGACGATCGGCGCGATCCGCGGGCTGGGTTTGCCGCGGCCGTAAGGCGAGCCCGGAACTCTTCGCGCTCCGCAGCCGTCTTTACGGCATGAAGACGCGCCTTGCGGTCCTGGTATCGGTAGCGCTGGTGGCAGGCGCAATCATCGTCAGCGCTGATGGTGGCGCACCTGTTGGCACACCGTCCGCCGAAGTGACTCGCATCCCGATCCAGTCCGACGATATGACGACATGGCCGACGGTGAGCTGGGGCGAGGCCGTGGAGCGGCTGCAGGAGTGCCGCGTCTCAGTGGCTGGCCAGACTCACGCGGGCGATGTCTTCCTGACGATGAGGGATGCCCGCCATGTGCGCACCTTAGAGCCGGCACTCGACGACCTATGGGACGTTCTCAGTTCTTTGCCAGAGGGGTGCGGCCCGCGTTCGGTCTGGACGGAGTAGCCGCTACTCGAGCGGCCAGACGTCGGCGCGGGTGAGGTCTTCGTAGGTCTCGCGGCGGCGCATCAGCTTCGCCTGGCCGTCGCGGACGAGGACGACCGGCGGGCGCAGGCTGGCGTTGTAGTTGCTGGCCATCGGCAGGTTGTAGGCGCCCGAGGCCGGCAGCGCGAGGATGTCGCCCGGCTCAAGCGGCGGCAGCTCGGCGTCCTTGAGTAGCAGGTCGCCCGACTCGCAGTACTTGCCGGCGATCGTCACCGTCTCGCGGCGTTCGTCCAGCGGCTTGTTGGCGACGATGGCGGCGTACTCCGTGTCGTACATCGGCGGGCGGATGTTGTCGGCCATGCCGCCGTCCACTGAGACGTAGCGCCGTACGCCAGGCACGTCCTTCGACGAGCCGACCGTGTAGAGGGCGACGCCGGCGCGGGCGACGATGGAGCGGCCGGGCTCGATGAAGATGTGCGGTTCCGGCAGGTCGTGCTTCTTGCAGGCCGCTCTGATCGCGAGGACGATCGTCTCGGCGTAGTCGTCTGGCGAAGGCGCGTGCTGGTCGAGCGTGTAGTCGACGGCGAAGCCGCCGCCGGGGCTGAACTCCTGCATCTCGAAGCCGTGATCGCGCTTCATCTGCGCCGCGAACTCGAAGACGACGTCGACGGCCCTGGCGAAGGGCTCGCGTTCGAAGATGGGCGAGCCGAGGTGGACGTGCAGGCCGGCGAGGTCGAGCGCCGGCGCCTCTCCTTCGGATCCGTAGGACATGAGCTTGCGGACCGCGGCCTCGCCCTGCGTCTGCAGCGGCACGCCGAACTTGTTGTCCGTGGTGCCGGTCGTCGTGTAGACGTGCGTGTGCGGGTCGATGCCGGGCGAAAGGCGCAGGAGGACGCGCTGCTTCTTGCCTTTCGCCTCCGCGATGCCGTTGAGGAGGTGGATCTCGTGGAAGTTGTCGACGATGACGCGGGCGATGCCGTAGTCGAGCGCCTCCGCCAGCTCTTCCGGCGACTTGTTGTTGCCGTGGAAGTGGATGCGCTCCGGCGGGAAGGAGACAGAGCGCGCGATCGCCAGCTCGCCGCCGGAGACGATGTCGAGGTCCATGCCTTCTTCGGCGATGATGGCGGCGAGGGCGCGGCCGAGGTAGGCCTTGGCGGCGTAGGCGACGGCCGTCTTCGGGTAGCGCGAGCGAAACGCTTCGAGGAACGCCCGGCACTGGCCGCGCAGCGTCTCCTCGTCGAAGACGTACAGGGGCGTGCCGAACTCAGCGGCGAGGCCGACGAGGTCGCAGCCGCCCACGGCCAGGCGGCCGGCGGCGTTGACTTCGGCCGTCACGGGCAGCACGCGGGCGAGCGCCAGTTTTGTCTTCTGCATGGTGTTCAGATTATACGGGACGGGTGGCTGGCAACGGATACTGCCAACGGATAGGGAACGGATAAACGGATTCGTTGTCGCCGGGGGTATCCGATCCGCCTATCCGTTCTATCCGTTGACAGCTCTCATCCGCGCCTCTACGGCTGCCAGCGTTGGTACGCCGTCCACGCCGGGGCCTTCGATGACGAGGGAGGCGGCGGCTGCGCCCCAGCGGGCGGCTTCCCAGGCGTCGTTCGTGTCGGCGTAGCGGATGAGGAAGGCGGCTGCGAAGATATCGCCGGCGCCGGTGAGGTCGGCCGGCTGGGCCTCGAAGGC
>JADFKG010000030.1 GCA_022565075.1 Chloroflexota bacterium
CGGGGGTGACGGAAGTAGGACGTGTCCTGGGAACGGACCCTGCGCACCCGCTCGACTTCTGGGTGGGCGTCGGTGAAGAGAGCTACCTGCAGCTCGACGATATCGTCGCCGTCGAAACCGATGTGCCGGGGCGCGAGAAGATCACGCTGTACGGCGTCGTCGACATGGTGCGCGCCAAGTACGAAGGCGCCAGGTTCGACTCGGACGTCTTCCGCGCGGCCGAGGGCGTGCTGCCGGTGGGCATCGCCACGGCGGCACACGTTTCGGTGACACGCATCGAACCGGAGATCTTCGTACCGCCGCAGCCGGGACAGCCCGCCGTCCGCGCGGAGGGCGCCGAGCGGGACAAGGCGCTCTACTTCGACGGCATGGAAAAGAGGTTCGCGGCCGGCCTGTCACGCGAGGGCGACGTGATCTGGGGCAACCTCGACTTCCTCGACGGCACGCGGGGCGCGCACGTCAACATCTCGGGCATCTCCGGTGTGGCGACGAAGACGAGCTGCGCGATGTTCTTCCTCTACAGCCTCTTCCACTCGAACGTGCTGGGCAAGGAGGGAGCAAGCGCGCGGGCAGTGATCTTCAACGTCAAGGGCGAGGACCTGATGTTTGCAGACAAGCCGAACAAGCGCATCTCGCCCGAAGATGAGGAGAAGTACGCGAAGCTCGGTCTGCCGTGCGGGCCGTTCCAGGACGTCGGCCTCTGGTCGCCGGCGAGCAAGGACAGCACGTTCGAGATCGTGCACAGCCTGGGCTCGCGACAGGACGGGGTGACTGCGTACTGCTGGTCGCTGCGCGAGTTCTGCCAGAACCGCATGCTGCGCTTCCTTTTCGCAGAGGCGGACAGCGAGTCGAGCCAGCTCTCGTACGCCGTCTCCATCGTCGAACGCTACCTCTACCACGAGACGCTGAGCCAGCCGAAAGACCGCACCTGGGTCGAGATCGACGGCACCCGCATTACGTCGTTCGAAGACCTCGTGGAGCACATCAGCGATCAACGCGAGGCGGTGTTCTCGCGCGGGAGCCTGGCGACGGGCACGCAGGACGCGTTCCTGCGGCGGCTGGCGGCCTCTGTGGACACGGCGGGCCACCTCATCCGCAAGCTCGACGCCAGGGAGGACGAGGAGCGGCACCGCATCGAGTGGGGGGCGCACCAGCTCAACGTGATCGACATCCACAGCCTGCACGACCGGGCGAAGCGCTTCGTTGTCGGCGTCGTGCTCAAGCAGCTGCTCGAGGAGAAGGACGCGCACGGCGCGCGGCAGCCGCTGGTGTTCGTTGTGCTGGACGAGCTGAACAAGTACGCCCCGCGCGACGGCTGGAGCCCGATCAAAGAGGTCGTGCTGGACATCGCCGAGCGCGGCCGCAGCCTCGGCGTGATCCTCGTCGGCGCGCAGCAGACGGCAAGCGAGGTCGAACGGCGGGTCGTCGCCAACGCCAGCTTCCGCATCGTCGGCCGCCTGGACGCCGCCGAGGCAGAACGCAGCGAGTACGGGTTCCTGACGCAGGCAGCGCGGGCGCGGGCCTCGCTGCTGAAGCCCGGCAGCATGTTCATGCACCAGCCGGAGATACCAGTGCCTCTGCTGATGCAGTTCCCCTTCCCCGCCTGGGCGACGCGTCCGGACGAAGTGGCGGAGCCGACCGCCGTGCCGGATGGCTTCAAGTCGTGAGCGCCGGTCGCGCCTCCTGAGGCTGGCGAAGCATGCGCTTCCTGCACACGTCTGACTGGCACGTCGGCAAGCAGCTCCGCAACCGCAGGCGCGACGATGAGTACTCCGCCGCGCTGGCCGAGGTGCTCGACATCGCGAAGAGCGAAGAGGTCGACTGCGTACTGGTCGCCGGCGACGTCTTCGACTCTGCCGTGCCGCCACCGGAGGCCGAGCGTATCGTGTTCCACTTCTTCGGCGAGCTGGCCGGCGCGGGCATCCCGGCCGTCGTCATCGCCGGCAACCACGATCACCCGCGCCGCTGGAACGCCTTCGCGCCGGTGCTGCGCCACCTGGGCATACACGTCCGGGGCGAGCCCGTCAGCGTGGCCGACGGCGGCGCGATCGAGCTGCCGTCACGCGACGGCGCGGAGACCGCGATCATCGCCGCCCTACCCTGGGTTAGCGAGCGCCGCGTGCGCGACTTCGAGTCGCTGATGATGGAGGGCAAGCACCTCGAGGAGTACGCGGACGGCGTGACGCAGATGCTGGCGCACGTCTGTACGGCGTTCCGCGACGACACCGTCAACGTGCTCATCACCCACCTGCTCGTCGACGACGCCAAGGTGGGTGGACCGGAGAGCGGCGAGCGGCCGCTGCACATGGGACAGAGTTATGTCGTGAAGCGGCAGGCACTACCGACGACGGCGCAGTACATCGCGCTCGGCCACGTGCATATGCCGCAGGACACGGGCCTGGCGAACGGCTCCTACAGCGGGTCGCTGCTGCAGTGCGACTTCGGCGAGGCCGGCCAGACGAAGCGCGTCAACGTCGTCGAGATCGCACCGGGACGCAAGGCGAAGGTGCGCGAAGTGCCGCTGACGACGCCGAAGCGGCTGCGCAACGTCGGCAGCCACAAGGAAGGCGTCACGCTGGACGAGCTGAAGAAGCTGGCACCGGACGTCACCGAGGATTACGTGAAGGTGTTCGTGAAGGTGGACCGGCCGCTGCCCGGTCTCGCCGAGCAGGTGCGCGAGATCGTCCCCAACGCCGTCGACATAGTCGTCGAGCGCACGGACGAGGAGGCGGAGGACAGGGGGCCGGCGGTGCAGCGAATGTCGGCACCGGAGCTGTTCGCGGCGTATCACCAGGGCGCTTACGGCTCCGAGCCGGCGCCGCAGCTGCTGGCGCTCTTCAACCGGTTGTACGAGGAGGGTGGCGGTGCGGCCGACTAAGCTCAAGGTGCAGGGCCTGACGGCGTTCCGCAAGGCGGTCGAAGTCGACTTCACGGGCCTCGACCTCTTCGCGATCACGGGACCGACGGGCGCGGGCAAGTCGTCGCTGGTCGACGCGATTTCGTATGCGCTGTTCGGCCAGATACCGCGCGTGGGCTCCGAAGTGAAGCAGCTGATCTCGCCCGGCGGAGATACCCTGGCGGTAGAGTTGGAGTTCGATCACAGGGGCGTCCGCTGCCGCATTCATCGCTCCACGCGCAGGGCTGGCCAGGGCAAGGTGCAGTTCGAAAAGTTCGACGCGCGCCAGGATAAATGGATGCCGGTGGCCGACAGGGTCAAGCAGGCGACCGAGGAGATCGAGGAGCTGCTGGGGATGGACTACGAGGGCTTCACGCGCTCGGTCATCCTGCCGCAGGGGGAGTTCGAGCGGTTCGTCAAAGGCGAGCCACGAGAACGCCGGCGCGTCCTCGATGGCCTGCTGCGGCTGGGCGTCTACGGGGATATGCAGCGCGCCGCGAACGCGATCGCCGCGCGCCAGAATGAGAATGCGACCCGCATCGCCGAGCGACTGGCGAGCGAGCTCGCGGACGCCACTCCGACCGCGCTCAAGGAAGCGAAGAAGGCGCTGGCCGATCTGGAGGCGGAGGCGCAAGCGGCGGCCACGGCCCGGGAGGCGCTCGACAAGGCGCGCCGCACAGCCGAAGCGCTGTCGGGCGCGCGCGCAGAGCAGCTCACGGCAGCGAAGAAGCTGGCAGCCGCAGAGAAGGAGCTGGAGAAGGCGAAGGCGGGGGCGGAGACGGGCGAGACGAAGGCCGCTGCGATCCGCAAAGAGGTGGAGGCACTCGATAAGCAGCTCGCGGCGAACGCGTTCGACCAGGAAGAGTACGAGCGTGTCTGGAAGGCGGCGCAGATCGCGGGCGAACTGGCGAAGGAGGAGACGGCGCTGGCGAAGCTCGAAGAGGAGCACGCCAGGTTCGAATCGCAGGTAACGAAGGCGGCCGCGGACGCCGAGAAGGCCACGAGCGCCCACGAGAGCGCGGACAAGGCAGCGCAGGCCGCCAACGAGGCCCTGGAGGCAGCCAGGCGTGCAAACGCCGCGGCAGCGCTCCAGCAGCGGCTAGAGGCCGGCGATCCGTGTCCTGTCTGCGGCCAGAGCGTGGGCGAGCTGCCGCACATCGGGCACCCGGCGCTGAAGGAGGCGCAGGCAGCCGCCAAGCAGGCGACGAACGCCGCCGACGCCGCGCGCAAGAAGCGCGAGACAGCGAATGGCACACTCGCCGGGCTGCGAGCGCGCGCCGAGTCCACCGCCTCGAACCGAGACTCAGGCGCAAAGCGCGTCGAGGAGCGACGTAAAGGCCTGGCGGAGGCGCTCGGCAGCGAGCCACCCGCGGCGGAGGCGATCACGGCACAGCTCGAACGCCTTGAGAAAGCGCGGGCCGAGTTGAGACAGTTAGAATCCCGCCTGGAGGAGCAGACGAAGAAGCTCGCCGCAATCACGGACGAGATGAAGGAAGCGACTTCGAGCCTGGCGCGCCTGCAGGCCGAGGCGGAATCTGCGCAAGGCGCCGAAGAAGCGGCAGCGAAGAGAGCAACCGCCGCCGAGAAGACGCTGCGCGAGGCTTCGCGGAGCGCCGGCTGGGACGACATCGTGAGTGCGCTGGCCGAGGGACAGGACGCCTCGCCGGTGGTTGAACGCCGGCTGCAGGACGCCCAGGAGCGCGACCGTGAGCTGAGCCGGGCGATCGGCGTCGGCGAGACTCGCATCGCGGCGACAGCGGCGGACATCGAGAAGGCGAAGGAGCTGCGCACTGAGGAGAAGGAGGCGCGCGAGGAGGCGCGCGTGGCGAGAGACCTCGCCTCACTCCTCAGGGCGGACGCCCTTCCCTCGTACATCCGCGAAGAGGCGCTGCGGACGCTGGCGCGTGACGGCTCACGACGGCTGCTGGAGATCTCGGGCGGCCGCTACAACTTCGTCGTCGAGGGGCAGGACTTCTCGATCGAGGACCGCTGGAACGGCGGCGAGAAACGCTCCGTCAAGACCCTGAGTGGCGGCGAGACGTTCCTCGCCTCGCTCGCCCTGGCGCTGGCGCTGGCCGAGCAGCTGCCCGGCCTCGCGGGAGAGGAGACGGGGGGCACGCTGGAGAGCCTCTTCATCGACGAAGGCTTCTCGCATCTGGACGGGGAAACGCTCGATGTCGTGGCGACGGCGCTCGAGGTGCTGGGACAGGACCGCAGCCGGTTGATCGGCGTGATCACGCACGTACCGGCGCTGGCGGAGCGGATGCCGGCGCGGATCGTGGTGCACAAGACGCAGGCCGGCAGCAGCGTTAGCGTGGAGTAGTCCGAAAACAGACAGGACGCCTGCACGGCGCCCTGTTTGACCCCTCCCTTTGGGCTAAGCGGCGGCCTGGGCCGTTCACTCAGCAGGATGGGCTCATTCTATTGACCTGCCGAAACTTGTCAAGCGCCGACGTTCGGCGCCTGATGTAGCGTCAAGTAGTCTACAATAGAGGGGTGAGGAGTTGCCAATGGTAATCGAGAACGACATCATCGAGGGGCTGCGTGAGATCTACGACCCGGAGCTTCACTACAACATCTACGACCTCGGCCTCGTCTACGACATCGGCATCAAGGAAGACCGCTCGGTCAAGATTCTGATGACGTTGACGACGCCGATGTGTCCGATCGGGCCGATGCTCACGGAACAGATCCAGGAGTTCCTTGGCCTCATGCCCGGCGTCACGGGAGTCGACGTCGAGTTCACATTCGACCCGGCCTGGACGCCGGAGAAGATGACAGACGAGGCGCGATCTGACCTCGGCCTGGACTAGGGGACTTCTGTGATCGAAGGTCGATACGACGGCCGCATCGCGATCGAGATCACGTATTGCGTCGAGTGAGGCTACCTTCCCCTGGCCGCCTGGATGGCGACCGAGATCTGGCACGACTTCGGTGCCGACGCCCCAGTGACGCTGATCCCCGTCGGTAAAGGCAACCTGACGCTGCGTGCCGATGGCAAGGCGCTCTTCGACCGCAAGGCGGAGGACGGCATCTACCCGGAGATGAAACGCCTGCGCGAGATCAAGAAGCAGATCTGGGAGCTGATCGAAGCCAAGGAAGCCGGCGCCTAGGACCCGTTCAGCGCGTCACGATAGCGGCCAAGCGCCAGCAGAGGCCAGTAGTTCCGGTAGAGGTCGTACCTGATGTAGAAGTCGCCGGGGAAGCCGGTGCCCGTGAACTGCGGCTCCAACCATTGCCCGTCTTCCTCCTGATGCTCGACCAGCCACTGCGCCCCTCGTTCCAGCGAATCGTTGATCGGGCCGTCACCATCGACGGCGAGAAGGCCGGCCATGCCCCACGCCGTTTGCGAAGGTGTGCTCTCGCCCCGGCCGGCCCACGACTCGTCGACGTAGCTGCGGGGATCTTCACCCCAGCCTCCGTCCGTGTTTTGCGTGCCGGTGAGCCAGCCAGCGGCCCGTTGGAAGCGCCGCTTTGCCATGTCGCACCCGGCGGCCTTGAACGCCGGCAGTACGCTGCCTGTGCCAGCGACGTAGTTCACTCCCCAGCGGCCGAACCAGCTCCCGTCCGGGCGGTTCTCGCGCCGCAGGTAGCGTAGGCCGCGCTGCACCGGCCCGGAGTCGCCTTCGCCGAGGAGGGCGAGCGCTTCGATCACGTGCGCGGTGACGTCTTCCGACGGAGGATCGATCACCTCGCCGAAGTCGCAAAAGGGGATCTCGTTAACCAGGCGCCGGGTGTTGTCACGGTCGAACGAGCCCCAGCCGCCGTTGGCCGACTGCATGCCGATTAGCCAGCGCCGGCCGCGTTCGATCGCTTCGTGCTTTCGTCGCTCGTCCGGCAGGCGCACGCGGGAGAGCGCGATCAAGGCCTCGGCCGTGTCGTCGGTGTCGGGGTAGAAGTCGTTCTCGAACTCAAACGACCAGCCGCCGGGCTCGACGCCGGGCGCGCCGACCTGCCAGTCGCCACCGGTCAGCACCTGGCGGCCCAGCAGCCAGTGAGCGGCGTCAGCGAGCGCCGGGTGATCGGGCGCCACGCCGGAGTCGAGCAGCGCGTTCATCGCCAGCATGGTGTCCCACACCGGCGACACGCAGGCCTGCGGGTTGAACGTCTCGTCGTCCTCGATCGCCCAGCCGGTCTCGAACGCCTGGAGGCCGCGCCTCATCACCGGATGCTCGAGAGCATAGCCGCGCACCTTGAGCGCGATGAGCGAGTAGACCCAGGCCGGCTGAATGCCGGCCCAGGCGCCGTCGGCCTCCTGGTGCGCGACGATCCAGTCCTCGGCGGCGCGGTAGGCCGCATCGCGGGTGGCGCCGGGGGCGAAGCGCTCGAAGCGGCGGAGCAGACCGTCGGCGAGGTGGAAGAACGAGCCCCACCGCGAGTCCTGCGGTGCGGGAAGGCTGTAGTCCGTGCCTTCGCGACCGTCAGGGAACAGCTCGTCGATGCGGGCGTAGTCCGGCACCGGGCACGTCGGACGCTCGCTGAGGATGATCAGCATCGGCACGATCGTCGCCCGCGCCCAGGACGCGAAGTCGTAGATGTTGAGGGGGAACCAGCGCGGCAGGAAGATCATCTCCGGCGGCAGGACCGGCACGCCCCGCCAGTCCCACTGACCGAAGAGGGCGAGCCAGATCTTGGTGAAGACACGCACTTTCGGCACGCCACCGGCCGAGAGTACCCACTCGCGAGCGCGAGCCATCGCCGGGTCGTCGGGCGATACGCCAGCGAGCTTGAGCGCGAAATAGGCCTCCACTGTGGCGTTGATGTCGGGTGGGCCGCCGTGGTAGACGGCCCACGTCCCGTCGGCGCTCTGCTGGCGGCGCAGGTAGGTGGCGACTTTGCGCCAGCGCCCGTCGTCGCCGACGCCAAGGAAGTGCGTGAGCAGCAGGTACTCCGCCGCCATACAGACGTTCGAGTCCAGATCGCCCAGCCAGTAGCCTGACGGGTGCTGCGTGCGGAGGAAGTAGTCCTGCGTCCGCTGGATCGCCTCGTCCAGCGCCTCGGGAGAAGCGCTCATGCCACTCGAGAGCCGGCGAGCCGCGGCAGGAAGGCGCTCAAGAACCGCGCGAGGGTGCCGAGACCTAGCCGCTGGCGTTCAGCCTGCTGGGCGAACATCGGAATGTATTCGGGGTGGTCCTTGATCCAGGCCTGGAAGGCGTTCACATCGAATGTGCCGTCCGCGGAGATCGCCGGCGTCTCGACAAGCTCATCGGCAGCCTGGTCCGTGACGACCCGTAGGGCGAGGTATGGCAGGTCGGCCGCCGCGGCCGCCTTACCGATCCAGTAACTCTCCATCTCCACGACGTCATGCCCCATCCAGGCGTGGAGGTCGGCCTTGCCGCTGGACGTCCAGACGACCTCGTCGACCGTCACAGCTGAGCCGATCCTCGCCTCGATCCCGGCGCCTCCGGCGACTTCAAGCGCCAGCGTCATGAGCCGCTCGTCCGAGAACGCCGGCGTCTCTTCCGGGGCGCCGCGCGCACCGGCGTGGTGTACGTGTGAGCAAGCGATCAGCTGACCGGCGCTCAGATCGAGGTTCAGGCCGCCGGCCGTCCCGACCGACAACACAGCCTCCGGCTTGAAGTGCCCCAGCACGGCCGTCGCGGCGTTGTGGGAGCGGCGACCGAGGCCCGTCTGGCAGACGGCGAGACCAGCGGTTTCGTAGACGGGAAAGCCTGCGACGTCTCGGGACGGCCCGATGGCGCCGCCGCCGAAGCAGGCCCGGACTTCAGTCTCCTGAGCCGCGAAGACGAGGATCACTGGCGCCGCGTGCATCCGCCGGCCAGGCCGGGCGCCTGAGGCGCTGGAGCGTCGATCACCGGCGGGCTGCCCGCTCGATCTGGCGAGCCTTCTTCGCGATGCCGGAATTCGCCGAGCGGCGCACCATCTCGACGAAGGCGCGCGGACTGGACATCGC
The DNA here is from genome assembly GCA_022565075.1 of Chloroflexota bacterium. Lineage (GTDB taxonomy): Bacteria > Chloroflexota > Dehalococcoidia > SM23-28-2 > RBG-16-64-32 > CF-162. Next base: position 8,811 of record JADFKG010000030.1, read on the forward strand.
CTCCTGGATCGCCGAGCCCTCGTAGCCGCAGTGCATCATGCAGGTATCGCAGCGGGGGTCTCTGCCCAGGCCATAGGCCTTCCAGTCCGTCTCCATCAGCTGGTCGAACGTCGTCACGTGCTCGTCGGCGATGAGATAGCACGGCTTACGCCAGCCCGCGGGCGTGTAGGTAGGCGTACTCCACTGCGTGCACTCGTACTCCCGTTCGCCGATGAGGAAGTCGAGGTAGAGCGGGTTGTGATAAAAGCGCACGCTGTCACGGCAGCCTTCGAAGACACGGCGGAAGAACGAGCGTGCTTCTTCGCGCTGGAGGAAGATGTCGTGCTGCGCGACCTCTTTGTACTGGAAGCCGGGCGAGACCATCATCCCTTCGATGCCCATGTCGTTGAGCATCGCGAACAGCCGATGATACTCCTCGGGTTGGTTGCCGCTGAAGAGCGTCGTATTGGTGCAGACGCGGTGACCGGCTTTGCGGAAGGCCTTGATCGCCTTGATCGCCACGTCGTAAACGCCCTTACGCTCCACGGCGACGTCGTGGGTGTCGCGGAGGCCGTCCAGGTGGACGACGAACGCGAGGTACGGCGAGGGCTTGATGACGCGAAGCGCCTTGCGATACAGGAGGGCGTTCGTGCAGAGGTAGACGTAGCGCTTCTGCTTGACGATGCGCGCGACGATTTCGCCGATCTTCGGATGCATCAACGGCTCGCCACCAGCGATCGACACGACGGGCGGGTTGCACTCATCGACGGCGGCCATGCACTGCTCGACCGTGAGCTTGCGCTCGATGATCGGCTCGTACTCGCGGATACGGCCGCAGCCGGTACAGGTGAGGTTACACTCCTCCAGCGGCTCGAGGATCATGGTCAGGGGAAAGTGCTCTCGCCCCTTGATCTTCTGCTGGAGGAGATACCAGCCAAGCTTCAGCGATAGTCCCAGTGGTCTTCCCGGCATGTCGCCTCCTTAAAAGTCCCTTTCGAGCAAGAAGTCCGCGACCTCCCGCATCTCATCAGCCGCGCGCTCGTCGAGATCTGCAGCGGCCAGCTCAGAGAGCGCGGCGGTGCGGTGGCCGTCCGCCTCATCTTGACAGTATGCCTGTGCTCCGAGTGAGTCCAGCAGGCCGACAACGAAAGAGACGTCGCCCGCCGAGAGTTCACCCGCCCGGTACACTCTCTGCAGTCGCTCCAGCTCGTCGCCTTCAGCTCGCTCCAGTGCGAAGACGATGGGCAGGGACTTCTTGCGCCGGCGGATGTCGGCGGCGACGGGCTTTCCGGTGCGGTCGACGTCGCCCCAGATACCGAGCATGTCGTCGCGCACCTGAAAGGCGAGGCCAAGCTGCCGGCCGCAGCGTCCGAGCGACGCCACGTTCTCAGGCGATGCGCCGGCAGCGAGCCCGCCAAGAGAGAGCGCGGCGTCGAAGAGCGCGCCGGTCTTGCGGGAGATCATCGCCAGGTAGGCGTCGAGCGAGACGTCGCCCCCTCCCTCGAAGGCGATGTCCATCACCTGCCCCTCGACCATCTCCAGCGTCCGTTCGTCGAGCAGGCGCGAGGCGGCGACGACGGAGGTTTCGGTGACTTCGGTCAGCGAAAGGTGCGCCAGTGCGAGAAGGGCGTCGCCGGCGTTAATCGCCTGCGGCTCGCCCCAGAGCACCCACACCGTGTCACGGCCGTGGCGGAGGCGGTCGCCGTCCTGCACGTCGTCGTGGACCAGCGAGAAGTTGTGGACAAGCTCAACAGCCGAGGCGAACGGCAGGGCGCGTTCTGCTTGGCCGCCGGCGGCCTCGCAGGCAAGGAGGCAGAGCACGGGCCGCAACCGCTTGCCGGTGCTCTGGGCGGGACGTCCTTCAGCGTCTTCCCAGCCGAGATGGTAGCGCAGCATGCGATAAAGGTCCCGCGGTTGCGGGCGGTCAACGAGGCTGCGCAGGTGATCGTCCAGCGCCCGCCGGTAGCGGGTGAGGGCAGCCGGAGGCTGCAAGGTTACTCGCCTACGAGCTGTACGACGATTTCGCGCTCGCGAGCGTGGTCAAGCTCGACGAGGAAGATGCGCTGCCACTGGCCGAAGAGCATGCGGCCGTTGGCGATGGGGACGCTCTCGCTGGCGCCGAGCAGCAGATGCTGGCAGTGGGAGTGGCCGTTCGGCTCCTCGCCGCTATCGATCGGGTGGCCGTAGCGGTTGTGCGCGTAGTCGGCGTCGCAGGGCGCGGCATGCTCCAGCATCTTCTCCATATCGGCGATCAGGTGCGGTTCGTTCTCGTTGATGGTGATGGCTGCGGTTGTGTGCGTAGAGAAAACGACGACGAAGCCGTTTTCGATCCCCGACTGCTTTACGAGCTCAGTCACCTGATCCGTGATGTCGATGAACTGAGGTCCCCGCTCGGTCTGGAAAGCGAGTGTGTGCGAGGCGATCTTGCTACGGCTCTCTTCGCGGGTACCCTTAAGCACGCGCACGCTCCTTCTGTTGAGTGGATGATGGACGCCCGGCGACCGGAGCCAAGAAGGCCGTTGCGGGCGGTGTCAGTGCCTGTTGGCGTGTTTCTGTCATTCTGGCTTGAGGAACAGCATACCGGCGACGAGGGGAAGCGTCCACCCGTGCCGGGACGCGTCCTCGTCCGGTAGTTTACAACCTGGTGACGGCAGTTGCACGCATTTTCACAAGCTTATGCCTCCGCCAGCCGGCCTTTCGGCACGCACGAGCGATCGCATCGCTTCCAACGCGGCAGAGGCGCCGCTGCGAACCGCGCTCTCCATCGTCGCCGGCCAGCCAGTGTCGGTCCAGTCGCCGGCAAGAAAGAGGTTGCGCAGGGGCGTGCGCTGGGTCGGGCGCAGCCGGGCGACGCCGGGATGAGCCGCGAACGTGGCGTCGCGCTGCTTGACGACGAGCGCACGCACCAGGCCGACGTCGCGCGCCGCTGGGAACAGCGCCCGGATCTCCTTCTCGAACTGATCGCGGATCTCGACGGCGGGCACGTCGATCCACTCGCGCGCGCCGCTGAGCGAGATATCGAGGTACTGCGGGCCGTCTTGCCGCCAGAGCTTCGACTTGTTGAAGACCCACTGCACCGGTGTGTTGAGGAACGCCGCGAACGCCCGGTCCCACACAGGCCGCTCGAACCAGAGGTGGACGTTGACGATGGGCGACGCGCTGATCTGGCCTATGCGCCCGAAGAAGCGATCGTCGCGGACGGCGTCCGGGAGCACCGCCGGCACGTCGCCCGGGGCCAGTGCTATGACGTAGGCGTCGGCCGTAACGTCGCCGGCGGTCGTGAGGGCGCGCGAGATGCCGTCTGCGTTCGTCTCGAGACCGTTGAGGGCGACCGTCGTCAGGATTTCGCCGCCACGGGACTCGATGTACTCGCGCGCGGCGCCCGCCAGGAGCGAGGAGAGGCCCATCTTCGCCCAACCAACGTTGGCGCCGTCGCGCGTGCGCAGGAAACCCTCCTGGAACACCATGAGCGCGAGGGCGGCGCTGACGCGCGACGCGTGATCGTTCAGCGTGGGCTGCACGATGAGGTTCCAAAGGCTGTCAATGGCGTTGCGGCTCTGACGGCGGTCGAGGAGCCACTGCTCAAACGTTATGTCGTCCAGCTCCGGGTGCCTGGCGAGATCAGTTGAGCGCATTTGCGCGAAGGCGTATGCGGCGAGCGCCTTTTCGCGCAGGGAGAGCGATTTGAAGCGCAGCAGCGACGGCATGAGGTGCGCGGGCGGTGGCAACGATGCGCTCTGCAGAACCGATTCGCCACGGACTTTATCGATGATGGGCACGCGAAAGCGTCGCTGGAGGTGTACGCCGTCGCGCACGCCGAGCCGCTCCAAGAGGGCGATGTACTCTGTGCAGCAGCCGAGGAAGACGTGCTGGCCGTTGTCGACCTCGACGCCGTCGGCCTCGTACGAATAGCATCGCCCGCCGAGGAAGGGGCGCTTCTCGATCAGTTTCACGCGCACTCCAGCGTCGGCGAGCTCGCAGGCTGCGGTGATGCCCGCGAGGCCGCCGCCGGCGACGAGGACGACCGAGCGGTCGGTCATCGCACGACCGAGCGGACAAGCTCGCGCCCGGCGAGGGCTAGCTTCTTGCCGGTGCCGGGGCCGACGCGGCGGCGGAAGATGACGCTTGGCCGCCGCTCGATCTCGTCGAGAATGCTGCTGTAGATGCCCGTCATCACGCCGACGCAGGCACGGGCGCGAACGGGAAGATGCGGCAACAGGCGCCGGCCGCTGGCATAGAACTCTCGCGCGCGGTGCACCTGGTAGGCGATCAGCCGCCGGAACTCCGGCGTCACCTTGCGTTCCAGCAGCTCCGCGTCGCTGTAGCCGAACCATTCGACTTCTTCCTGCGGCAGGTAGACGCGGCCGCGGTCCGCATCCTCGGCGACGTCGCGGAGGATGTTCGTGAGCTGGAGCGCAATGCCAAGGTCGGTGGCGTACTGGCGCGAACGCTGACCGCCGCTGTAGCCGAAGATCTCGATGGAGATGAGGCCAACGGAGGACGCCACACGATAGCAGTACGCGCGCAGATCGGTAAACGTGGCATAGCGGCTGACGGTGAGGTCGGTGCGCACACCATCGATCAGGTCGATGAAGTGCTGCAGCGGTACATCGTAGCGCTCGATCGTCCGGCCCAGCGCCTCGAAGACGGGGCCGTCCGGGTCACCGGCCAGGCTGCGATCGAGAGCGTCGCGTGCGCCGTCCAGCGCCCGCTCGGCCTCATCACGGGGGAGGTCGCCGTCGGCGAGGTCGTCGCACTGGCGGGCAAAGGCGTAGGCGGAGTAGATCGCGCGACGCTGCGCCGGCGGAAGCAGGAGGAAGCCGTAGTAGAAGCTCGACGCCTCGCGGCGGGTGATCTCGCGGCAGTACTCGTAGGCCGCGTCTATCCTGCTACTCACGGTCGGGCCCGCACTGGCAGCGGCAGCAGTCCCCGGGCGGTGAGCAGCGCCTTGCGCGGTCGCGATAGCGTCGGCCGGTTCGTGAGTACGTCGTGGCCGCGCGACTCGATCTCGTCGAGGACGGCGAGCCCGCTGAGCGTGAACAGACGCAGGTCGGTGCGCAGGCGACCGGAAACGACACCGATCAGCGGGATCCCATCGTCGAAGATTTCGCGAGTGCGCCGCACTTCGAACGCCATCAGGCGCCTGAAGTCCGGGGTGATGCGGCGCGAACGAAGGTCGTCCTCGCTGACGCCGAAGCGCTCAAGGTCCTCCCGCGGGATGTAGATGCGGTCCTGATCCAGGTCGGCGGTGACGTCCTGCCAGAAGTTGGTGAGCTGGAGCGCCGTGCAGGTGGCGTCGCTCAGCCCCTGCCGCACCGGATCGCGATAGCCGAAGACATAGAGCACCAGGTGGCCAACAGGGTTCGCCGAGTAGGTGCAGTAGTCGAGCAGCTCGTCGAAGGTGGCGTAGCGCTTGATAGTCTGATCGCGGCGGTTGGCCTCGATCAGGCGCTCGAACGGCTCGCGCGGGATGTCGAACTCGCGGATCGTGTTCGCCAGCGCCACGAATCGCGGGTCGGACGGTGAGCCGTCGTAGGCGGCGCGCAGTTCGCGCTCCCAGTCGTCCAGCAGCGCCAGGCGGTCGCCTTCCGCCTCGTCGCCCAGATCGTCGACGCCGCGGCAGTAGGCGTATACGGCGTAGACGTGGCGCCGGAGCGCCCGCGGCAGCAGCCACGAGGCGACGGGGAAGTTCTCGTAGCGCCCGAGGGCGATGCGGCGGCAATGCATGTAGGCATCGTCGAGGGTTGGCGGCGGGGCGGTGTGTTGTGCGAGCAATCAGTACTCCTGTGTGCGAGTTTCATTCTAGGAACGGCGTGCAGCGTGTCAACCGTTCGTGTTGACGGAGGTTCCGGACCAGGCCTACGCTCGAAGAGGAGGAAGAATGGAAGGAGTCATCATGGCCAAGATTCTCGACTGCAACAAGGTGAACCCACAGAGCGGCTGTGACCACGTCGTACGCGGCGAGACCGAAGAGGAACTGATGGAGAACGCCAAAGAGCACGCCGTCTCCCACGGTTTCAAGGAAGTGACGCCGGAACTCATCGCGCACATCAAGGCCAACATCCGCGAAGAATAGCCCGAAGCGCCCGCGATCCGCGTAGTCGCGTCTACTCGGTGCGGGCCTTGACCCGCACCTCCATCATCACAAGCTCCGACGTTTCGCCAGCTTCGATGGTGATGCGGTCCTCGTCCCAGACCATGGCGGCGTCTCCGTTGGCCAGCGCCTCGCCGTTGATCGTCACCGCGCCGTCAAGGACAAGAAGGTAGCCGCCGAAGTCCGGCGCGAACGCGTGGCTGACGCTCTGCCCCGCCTCCAGCCGTGAGACGTACATCGCCGCGTCCTGGTGGACGAGGATGCTGCCGCCTTCGCGGTCCGGCCCGATGACCCGCAGCAGGCGGTTCGTCCGCTCCTCCGCCGTCGTCTGCCGCGACTCGACGCCCGGCTCGAGGCCGGTTTCGCGGGGGATGATCCAGACCTGGATGAAGCGCAGAGGCTCCGTTTCCGAGCCGTTCTGCTCCGAGTGGTAGGCGCCCTTGCCGAGCGTCATGCGCTGCACGGAGCCGGCCGGCATCGTGTAGAGGTTGCCGAGGCTGTCCTCGTGGCGGAACGTGCCCGATGGAACGTAGGTCAGCCCCTCGATGTCGCGGTGCGGGTGCATCGGCCAGACGGCGCCGGGGACGAGGGTGTCGTCGTTGAAGACGCGCATCGTGCCGAAGCCCATGTTCTGGGGGTCGTAGTAATCGTCGAAGGAGAAGTGCCATTTCGCGTGGAACCAGCCGCCGTCCTTGGCGTAGATCTCGTCCGCCTTGCGTACCTTGATCACGTGCTGCCTCCGCTCCGCTTCGCCGGGTGCTCCCAGGGCGGCAAGCGGCCCTCGCTGCGGCCCTTCTTGCGCTGG
>JADFKG010000031.1 GCA_022565075.1 Chloroflexota bacterium
TACCGCCGGCCTCCTTGATCTCGGCTGCCACCTGGTCGGCCGGACCGTTGTCGTGGCTGGTTCCGTCGACGTTTCCGCCCGGGTCGTTGACGACGACGCTCGCGCCTTCCTGTGCGAGCAGCACCGCCACGCTGCGTCCGATGCCGCGTCCGGCGCCGGTTACTACAGCGTTGCGTCCGTCCAACTTGCCCATCGTTTGCTCCTACGCCGTCGCCGGCTCTTGCGTTGTCGCTTCGCGTCCGGGGACGTCGAGGTCCGGCGGCGGCGGCGCGGGGTTCTTCGTTCCTGCGAGCAGGCCCGGCACCTGCGCCGACAGCTCGTCCAGCGTCCACATGCCGGGCTTGAAGATCGTCCGCCAGGGCGTCGGGTGCTGGAGGACCGCCACCGTGCCACCGTAAACGTGGAAGACCTGGCCGTTGACGTTCCATGCGCCGTCGGTCGCCAGGTGGACGGTCATCGGTGCGACCCAGTCGGCGTCGAGCCCTCCGACTCCGCCCGCAGGCGGCGCGCCGGCTGTGGACTGCGCGCGCCGCTGCTCTTCGCCCGGCCGGTTCTGCGGCACCGTCGCCGTTAGCCTGGTGGCCGCGCGCGGCGCGATCGCGTTGCAGGTGACGCCGTAGCGCCCCAGTTCGCGCGCGACGACACGTGTGAAGCCGGCGATCGCCGACTTCGCCGCGCCGTAGTTCGCCTGGCCGGCGTTACCCCAGAGCCCGGACTCCGACGAGTAGTTGATGATGCGTCCGTAGCGCTGCTGCCGCATCAGCACAGATGCCGGCTTCGTGCAGTTGAAGTGGCCCTTCAGGTGCACCGCGATCACGGTGTCCCATTCCTCTTCGCTCATGTTGAAGATCATCCGGTCGCGCAGAATGCCCGCGTTGTTGACCAGGATGTCGATGCGCCCGAACCTGTCGACCGCCGTCTTGATGATCGCCTCGCCGCCGTCGGCTGTCGCCACCGTGTCGTGGTTCGCGGCCGCCGTTCCGCCCGCCTTGGTGATCTCAGCGACGACCTGGTCGGCGGGGCCGTCGTCCGTGCCGGCGCCGTCCGGTCCCACGCCCGGGTCGTTGACGACGACCTTCGCGCCCTCCTCGGCCATCATCAGCGCGATGCTGCGGCCGATGCCGCGCCCGGCGCCGGTGATCACCGCAACCTTGTCTTCGAGAGCGCCCATTACTACCACCTAACTGGCCTTCACCCACAATTCGTCTACGGAGAGAGTGTACTTGGCGAAGTTGTACTCATCGAGCAACTTCGCCAGTGTCCGATCGCCACCCCGTGCTACGAGGCCGCGGATTGCATCTCTCCGCTCGCAGTCAAACTCATCAGCATAGGTCGCAATCGCTTCTTCCATTTCGTTCATAACTCGACGTAAGAACGTGAAAGCGTAGTCGTGACCGTCGCGTCTAGGCTGACTACCACCGAGGCCGTAGCCACCGGCGATACCCAGATCCCACATGACAAACAACTGCGGGAGCAGCGCATGGAGGATCTTCGAAGCTCCCGTTGATTCCCTCCGAGGGCCGCAATTCGCGATTGCGTCAAAAACCTCAGTGATGGCAGCGCAGACGGAATATCCATTGTGGAGTTCGCTATCGAGATCCAAGGTCTCGATCGTGCGTTCTGAAAGTGCATTGAGGAGCGCCGATTGGCTGGTGCAAGCGTTCCGGAGCTGAATTGGTGTCATCGGCGTTCGGGTGCTCCACGAGTTGATGAAGTCTATCAACCTCCTTGCAACGGCCTCATCCGTACAGTCGGGCAGCTCCTCGAAGCTGAAATACAACTGATCCAGAGGCTCCTTCTCGCGGTACAGGCGAGACCCTTCGATCAGCCGACGCCAATGCATCTCGCTAGCTTCGAGCCGGCAGCTCGACCACGGCCGTGCCGGGAGTCGTCTTCTTGCCGTCCGGGTCCTCGGTCCAGACTTCGAGGTCGACGACGTTCGATCCGTTCTCCTGCCGCTTACCGGTGATCACGCCGCGGCAGACCACGTCCTTGTCGATCATGTCCATGCCCCGGTAGGAGCAGGCGACACGCCGCACTTGGCCACCGTCGCCGGCCCACTCATCGAGCAGGCGGCCCAGGAGCGCGTGCTTCAACGCGCCGTGCGTGATGCGGTCGGGTAGGCCGGTGTTCTGGGCGAAACCCTTGTCGTAGTGGATCTGGTAGTAGTCGCCTGAGCCGGCCGCCCACAGCACGAGGCGCTGTGAGTCGCAGTTCTGCACCAGCTTCGGGATCTCCTGCCCCTCGCTGACGTCTTCGAAGTAAACCTGTGCCATGACGCCTCCTAGTAGCGGATCGCCGTGCCGCGCTGAATCGCCACTGTCTCGCCCTTCTCGTTGCGGAAGGCCGTTTCCGTGTTCACGATCAGCATCGGGCCCACCTTGCCCTCTCGTTCCGTCAGGTCCGTGAGCTTCGTCGTCGCCGTCAACCTGTCGCCGGCGCAGACCTCCGCCATGTACTCGATGTCCGTGCCGCCGTTGAGCACGCGCTTGTAGGGGATGTCGAGCCGGAACGCCTCCGGCACGCCCGCCGGCTGTCCCGGCACCACTACTGGGTGGCCGAGGAAGCCGTACGGCGCGACGATCGCGCGGTGACCCTTCGCCTTGGCGGCTGCTTCGTCGAAGTAGATCGCGTCGGTGTAGCCGACGGCGCGCGCGAACTGACGACAGCCGGTGTTGTCCACTTCGTGCGCCACGGGCTCAGACTCGACGCCGATGCGTGCTCGCATCTCGTCCGTAATCACGGATCCGCCGGTGGCGGATTGTTGGGTCACGGGGCACCTCCTGCGCGCCGGGGCTGAACCCTAACGTGCGCGTCAGAATATAGCGCGGCCTCCGGAGGGTGTCAACGAGCCTCAACCGCTCATCCGTAGGGCTCTCGAAGGATCGCCTAGTCGCCGCCCAGCAGCGTGCCACTGGACGGCTCTTCCAGCGACACTCGCTCGGTGCCGGCGGCGTAAGCCAGCCCCAGAGCGTAGAGCAGCAGGAACGTCGACCGCGTGACGAGCGCCACGCCGCCGAGGCCGAGCAGACCCGCCGCGGTCGCCGGCTTCTGCGCCACCGGCGCCAGCGGCCCGTCGTAGGCCAGCGTCGTGTCCGGTCGCCGCAGCGCCATGAACCCGAGTGCTGCTCCGGCGCCGGCCAGCACGACGCCCAGCACGCGCCCCGCCTTCGGCAGCTTCGGCATGCCCGAGCGCTTCTCGAACGACACCACCGCCGACGGCAGCGTGATCAGCCACAGCCGCGACGAGAGATGCTTTGGGAGCGCCAGATGTTCCTGAAACCAGTCCATGCGACGCTGATTGTGTGACGTGGGCTCCGACGCGGTCAAGCGCTGCGCAGCGACAAAGGCCGGAAGCGTCCCGATTTCAGCTCGGTAATCAAGTCATCGAGCCCACTGATCCGCCCCTCGAACTCCGTCGCGCACGTGCCGACGTCGGCTGCCGTGTGCGCGTCGCTTCCCGCTGCCTGCGCCAGCCCGTGGCGCTCGCACACCGCGGCCGAAAAGGCGTTCTGCCGTTCCGTCCCCCGCCCGTTCAGCGTCTCGATCGCCTGCACGTGGCGGTACGCCTCGTTCTCGCTCGCCTGCTCAAGCGCCTCGCTCCAGTCGCCCTCCTGAGTCAGTTCGAACGGCAGCTGACGGCGGTACGGGTGTGCGGCGATCATCGCGCCGCCGGCCGCCTCCACCATCCCCACCAGCTCACCCAGCCGGTGCATCCCGTAGACGAACTCCTTGAGTCCGAACACGACGACGTGGCCGCACTCAGTGTTGACCTCGATGCCTGGGATCACCAGGAAGTCGTGTCGCCGCCCCAGCTCCTCCGCCTTCTCGTGCTCCCAGAAGAAGTCGTGCTCCGTCAGGCAGACGCCGTCCAGCCCCGCCTTCTTCGCGGCCTCGATCAGCGCGTCCGGCGTCAGGTCGCTGTCGTGCGACAGCGGCTGCGTGTGCGTGTGCAGGTCGATCAGCACGCCATCAATCCACGCCCAGGATCAGCGTGCCCGTCGACGACAACGCGCCGCCGGTGCCGTTCACGCAGGCGAGCTTCGCGTCCGCCACCTGCCGCTCGCCGCACTCGCCTCGAAGCTGTCGAATCGCCTCGATCAGCAGGAACATCCCGTACATCCCGGGATGCGTGTACGAGAGGCCGCCGCCGTTCGTGTTCAGCGGGAAGTCACCGCCGGGCGCCGTCCGCTGGCCCGAGACGAACGCGCCGCCCTCGCCCGGCTTGCAGAAGCCCAGCGCCTCCAGCGTCACCAGCGCCGTGTAGGTGAACGAGTCGTAGACCTCGACGACGTCGATCTCATCGTGCCGCACGCCGGCCATCTCAAACGCGCGCGGGCCGGAGATCGACGCCGGCGTCGTCGTCAGGTCGGGCATGTTGGCCAGCGTCCAGTGCGTGTGCGCCTCGCCCGAGCCCAGCACCCAGACCGGCTTCTTCTTGCAGTCCTTCGCCCGCTCCACGCTCGTCAGGACGATAGCGCCGCCGGCGTCTGTCACGAGGCAGCAGTCCAGCAGGTGGAACGGATACGTGATCCAGCGCGACGACAGCACGTCGTCGATCGTCAGCGGGTCGCGCATCAGCGCCTTCGGGTTCAGCATCGCCCACTTGCGCGTGGCGACCGCGATCTCGGCCAGCTGTTCGTGTGTCGTTCCGTACTGGTGCATATGGCGCATGCAGGCCAGCGCGTACGTGCCCGGTGGGCCGCCGACGTGGTAGGGCATCTCGAACTGGGCGGCGGGGAACCACGGGTCCATCGCCGCCCGTGAGACTTTGCGGAAGCGGTTGGAGTAGCCGGTCTCGCCGTGTGTGATCAGCGCCACGTCGATCAGCCCGGCCGAAATCGCCGCCGCCGCGTGCTCGACGTGCATCACGAACGATGACCCACCGACGGATGTGCTGTCGGTGTACCTCGGCTGGATGCCCAGGTACTCGGCCACCTGGAGCGTGGCCGCGAAGCCTGCGCCGGCCGTGAACAGCCCGTCGACGTCCGCCAGCGAGAGCCCGGCGTCGTCAAGCGCGTTCAGGGCCGCCTCGGAGTGGTGCTGCAGCACGCCCTTGTGCGGCACCATCCCGATCTCGTCGGACTCGTCCGCGCCGACGATCGCGATTCGCTTCAGCCAGCCGGCCTTCTCCCTGTCGGGCGTCACGCGGATGCCGGCCTGAACTTCGCCAGCGTGATCTCGTCCGTCACGTCCTCGAAGACGACCTCGACGGGCATCTCGCAGCGGATCGCCTTCGGGTCGGCCTCCACCTCGACGAGGTTCGAGAAGATACGCACGCCGTCATCGAGGTCGATCAGCGCCGTCACGTACGGCACCTCGTCGGTCCAGCCGGGATGGAAGGCGCGGTAGTGGATCGCAAACGTGTGCACCCGCCCCTTGCCGCCCGACCGTCGCCACTCGACGTCGCGGCCGCCGCACTGCGGGCAAAAGTCGCGCGGGTACCAGTACGACTTCTCGCACGAGCGGCAGTACGGTATCCACAGCTCGTGCTTCTTCGTACCTTCCCAGAAGCGCTGCGCCTCGGGGCTGGGGGTGGGGAGTGGTTTGGGGTACTTCTGGTCGGACATCCGCCCTAACGTTTACGTGAAGATAGACGCACGGTCAAGGGGCCAATTCTGCTTGTCCGTATGTGGGCCCCGTGCTATACTCCCGCTCGGTTAGCGACAAAATTCACAAACGGATTTTCTTCCTATGCTGCCTGAGTGGGGCCAAGTCGGATTTCTCCTCCTGATCGCCATCATCTTCCCCATTGGCGGTATCGGTAGCTCATGGCTCCTCGGCCGCATCCGCCTTCGCCCTGAGTACCCCGATCGTATCAAGGAGGACACCTACGAGTGCGGCGTCGAGACCGAAGGCCCCACCTGGGTGCAGTTCAACTTCCGCTACTACTACTTCGCCCTCCTCTTCGTCATCTTCGACGTCGAGGCCGTCTTCCTTTACCCCTATGCCGTTTCAGGCGAACGCCTGGCGATCGTCGGCCTGATCGAGGTGGTGACGTTCGTTGGCGTCCTCTTCATCGGCCTCCTCTACGCCTGGCGCAAGAACGCCCTGGAATGGACCTAGGGCGTTGACCACCTACGTCACCGGCATCCAGATCGCCGACTCGATCGACGGGAAGTTCCCGGACGCCGTCGAGGACGGCCAGCCGGAGTTCGCCGTCGTCAAGTCTGACAGGCTCGTCGAAGTGTTGACCTGGCTCCGCGACGACCCCGACCACGAGTACAAGTTCCTCAGCTCCCTCACCGGCGTCGACCGCATCCAGTGGTTCGAGGTCGCCTATCATCTCGAGTCGTTCAAGCATAACCGCGCGACGACGATCAAGGTCCGTAGCGACGACCGCGAGAACCCATCCGTTCCGTCCGCCGTTCCCGTTTGGCTTGGCGCGCAACTTCAGGAGCGCGAGGCGTACGACCTGCTCGGAATCCGCTTCGAGGGCAACCCCGACCTGCGTCGTATCTTCCTCTGGGAAGGCTTCGCCGGCTTCCCCCTGCGCAAGGACTACCTGAACCTTCCCGGCGGCAAGATGCCCGGCCTCGAGCGCTTCCCCGGCGAGCCGGGCGCCGAACTCTCCGGACGAGGGACAGAATGACGCTCAAGTCAGAGCCGTTCGTCGTCAACGTCGGCCCGCAGCACCCCAGCACCCACGGCGTCTTTCGCCTGCGCCTTACCCTCGACGGCGAGAAGATCATCGATGCCGACATGGTGATGGGATACCTCCATCGCTCGATGGAGAAGCTCGCCGAGGAGCGCACCTACACCCAGAACATCCCCTTCACCGACCGCACCGACTACCTCGCCGCCATGACCGGCAACCTCGCCTATGTGATGGCGGTCGAAAAACTGATGAACATCGAGGTCCCGGAGCGAGCCCAGTTCCTGCGCACGATCATGGCCGAGCTCCAGCGCATCGCCAGCCACAGCATGGCCATCGGCATCTTCGCCAACGACTGCGGCGCCTGGCAGACGCCCGTCATGCACATGTTCCGTGACCGCGAGAAGATCCTCGACCTCTTCGAGATGGCTTGCGGCGCGCGGCTGACGCTGAACTACATGCGCATCGGCGGCGTTTCCAGGGACATCCCCGACGAATGGATGCCTCAGGCACACAAGCTGCTCAAGGACTTGCCGAATCGCTTCGCTGAGTACGAAGACCTCCTCCTCAGCAACGAGATCATCATCGCTCGCTCGCGCGGCATCGGTGTGCTCACCCCTGAACAGGCGATCGCCTACTCCGTGAGCGGACCGATGCTGCGTGGCAGCGGTGTCGCCTGGGACATCCGCAAGGCCGATCCCTACGCCGCCTACGACAAGCTCGACTTCGACATCGCCGTCGGCACCAACGGCGACGCCTACGACCGCTTCGTCATACGGCTCGCCGAGCTGCGCCAGAGCTTGCGCATTCTCGAGCAGGCGCTGGACATGATGCCGACGGGCCCGGTTCACGAGCGCCTCGGCACCTCGACAGTCCAGCCGGGCACTCAGCCGATCGCTCCACTCGTCTTCCGGCCGCCGGTCGGTGAGGCCTACGCTCGCATCGAATCGCCGCGTGGCGAACTCGGCTACTACATCGTCAGCGACGGCGGCCCTTCGCCGTTTCGCTTCCACATCCGCTCGCCCTCGTTCATCAACCTCACCCCCCTCAAGCAGATGGCAATCGGCTCCACCATAGCCGACGCCATCGTCATCCTCGGCAGCGTTGACATCGTCGTTGGCGAGGTGGACCGCTAGATGGCGATCCTCCTCAGTGGTGAGTGGTACGACCTACGAGACCTCGCCAACCCGATCCGTGAGCTGATCGACGGCCTCGGCCTGCCGGACGCCGCCGACTACGTGCTCTGGAGCCTCATCGCGGCCCTCGCCATAGTGACGTGGCTCGTCGTCAGCGTCATCGCCTTCATCTGGATCGAGCGACGCCTCGTCGCGCTAATGCAGAACCGCATCGGGCCTAACCGCGTCGGCCCCGCCGGTCTCCTTCAGCCCATCGCCGACGCCATCAAGCTCCTGCTCAAGGAGGCGATCACGACCCGTGACGCGGATCGCCTGCTCTTCTGGCTCGCTCCGATCATCGTCTTCATCCCGACGATCGTCGTCTTCGCCGTCGTCCCTTTCGGCGAATCGATGGTGCTCGCCGACCTCAACGTCGGCGTTCTCTTCGTGATCGCCGTCGCCGGCATCATGACGCCGGCCATCTTCATCGCCGGCTGGTCCTCCAACAACAAGTACGCGCTCCTCGCCGCGATGCGCACGATCGCCATGCTCATCAGCTACGAGATCGTCCAGGTGCTGGCGCTGCTCTCCGCGGTCCTCTTCATCGGCAGTATGAACCTGGGAGCGTTCGTTAGCTGGCAAGACGAGTACAACACGTGGCTCATCTTCATCATGCCGCTGCCCGTTGTCGCCTACATCATCGCCGGCGCTGTCGAAATCAACCGTTCCCCGATGGACCTCAGCGAAGCTGAATCCGAGCTCGCTGCCGGCTACCACACCGAGTACGGCGGCATTAAATTCGGCTTCTTCTACCAGGCCGAGTACATGGCCGGCTTCGCGGTCGCAGCCACCGTGACAACGCTGTTCCTCGGTGGCTGGACGCTGTGGGGACTCGAAGAATGGATCCCCGGCTGGATCATCTTCCTGGGCAAGCTCTACGCCGTATTCTTCCTCTACATCTGGTCACGCGCGACGCTGCCACGCCTGCGCATCGACCAGCTGATGGCCTTCGCCTGGAAGTTCATGCTGCCGCTCATGCTCGTCAACGTCCTCGTCATCGGCGCTGAGGTGGTCGTCTGGGAAGAGACGGGGGCCTCGCGCAACATCGCACTGCCGGCCATCGGCGCCCTCAACGCCACGCTGGCCGTGATCCTCGTCGTCGGTTGGGCTCGCGTCCTCGGGCACGGCAGCGGCCGCCAGCGCGGATACCGCGCCACTCTGACGCAGGAGATCGGCAAGATCTACTACACGGGCGCTGAGGCATCCTGATGGAAGATACCGGCGCCGTCGTCGCCTTCTGGATCCTCGCCGCCATCACCGTCGGCGCAGCGCTGGGCGTCGCGGCCGTGCGTAACCTCATACACTCGGTCGTTCTGCTCATCGTCTCGTTCGCGGGCGTGGCCGGACTCTACATAACACTGTCAGCCGACTTCATCGCCGTTGTGCAGATCCTGATCTACATCGGCGCCATCGCCATCCTCATCATCTTCGCCATCGTTCTCACGCCGCGCGCCGGTCGCCTTAACCAGGAAGGCTTCATGTTCCTGCCGGCGCTGGTTCTGGCGGCCCTGGTCGCCGGGACGATGATCTTCGTCGCCTTCGACACCAGCTGGGCGATCAGCGAGCGGGAGGGCTTCGAGGACACGGCGACGGCCATCGGCGACCTGCTCCTTGGCAAGTACGCGCTGCCGTTTGAGATCGCCTCCGTACTCCTGCTCTCCGCGATCATCGGCGCGATCTTGCTCGTGCGCCCCGAGGGTGCCGAGGAGGGGCCGGAGTAGTGGACTCGGTTAACCTCGAACACTTCCTCGTCGTCGGTGCTGTGCTCTTCGCCATCGGCCTCTACATGACGCTGGCCAAGAGGAACTTCGTCGGCGTGCTCATCGGCATCGAGCTGATGTTCAACGGCGTCAACCTCACCTTCATCTCCTTTTCGCGCTTCGTTGAGTCAGCGGAGCCTCTCAACGGGCACATCTTCGTCATCTTCGTCATCACGGTCGCCGCGGCGGAGGCGGCGGTCGCGCTCGCCCTCGCTGTCCTGCTCTACAACCTTCGCGACACCATCGACGTCGACCGGATGGACCTCTTGAAGTGGTAGCGGGCGGAGCGAACTAGCTATGTGGGCCAAGTTCATGGAGACCAAGAACGCGTACTCGGCGGAGATCTGGAAAGAGCTCCTCAACCAGTGCGCCGTCTCTGTGCAAGTAGTCCCGCGCTCCGGCCTCCGCCAGGGCTCGGCGTTCGAGCCCCACGACATCTACGTCCCCTGGGGCAAGCTTCACGTGGCCGAAGAGATCCTGAGGAAGAGTTGATGATCGCCGCAGCCATGAGTCGGGAGCAAACTCCCAGGTGGTGTAAGTCCCAGTCTCCTGTCTCCAGTCTCCTGTCTCCTGATTGGGGCCGCCAGTGCTAGATCCGATCAAGGAAGGCGCCGTATGGGCGATCATGTTCCTGCCCCTCGCCTCCTTCGGGATCATCACGCTCGTCTCTCTCCTCGGCCTCACCCGTAGCGGGGCCTGGCGCCCGCGCTACAGCGGCTACCTGACGATCGCTGCCATCTTCGGTTCGTTCCTGCTCTCGCTCTGGGCCCTCGACTCGGTCGCCGACTCAGACGGTGCGCGGATCGGCTTCGGCTCGTACGAATGGCTCACCATCGGCGACCTCCAGGTGAACATCGGAATCACCCTGGACGGCCTCACGGGCGTCATGCTCGTCGTCGTCACCGGCGTCTCGCTCCTCGTCCAGATCTACTCGCAGGAGTACATGCGCGACGACGAGGGCTACAACCGCTACTTCGCCTTCATGTCCCTCTTTACGACCTCGATGCTGGGCCTCGTGCTGGCGTCGAACATTCTCCAGCTGTTCGTCTTCTGGGAGCTCGTCGGCCTCTGCTCGTACCTGCTGATCGGCTTCTGGTTCCAGAAGGACTCGGCACGCCGGGCAGCCGTCAAGGCGTTCTTGGTCACCCGCATCGGCGACCTCGGCTTCATGATCGCGCTCCTGATCATCTTCACGCAGACCGGCTCGCTTGATATCGACGAGATCTACGAGGCGGCGATCGCCGGCGCTATCGGCTCGACGGCCCTCACGTTCTTCGCCCTCGGCCTCTTCGCCGGCGCGGCCGGCAAGTCGGCGCAGTTCCCCCTGCACACCTGGCTCCCCGATGCCATGGAAGGTCCGACGCCCGTCTCCGCGCTCATCCACGCCGCCACGATGGTCGCCGCCGGCGTCTATCTCGTCGCGCGTTTCTACCCCGTCTTCGCCGTCTCCGAGGATGCGCTCCTGACGATCGCGATCATCGGCTCGATCACGACGATCATGGCGGCGCTGCTGGGGATCGTCGCCACCGACATCAAGCGCGTCATGGCCTACTCCACGATCAGCCAGCTCGGCTACATGATGATGGGTCTCGGCGTCGGCGGCATGGTCGCCGCCATCTTCCACCTGTTCACGCACGCCTTCTTCAAGGCGCTGCTCTTCCTCGGCGCAGGCTCCGTCAACCACGCCACGGGCACGTTCGACATGCGCCGCATGGGTGGCCTGCGCAAATACATGCCGATCACCTACGGGACGATGATCGTCGCCTCCCTGGCGCTTGTCGGCCTCTTCCCGTTCGCCGGCTTCTGGTCCAAAGACGAAATCCTCGCCGACGCCTGGGCGGACAGCCCCTGGGTCTTCGTCGTGGGCATGGCCGGCGTCTATCTCACGGCGCTCTACGTTGGCCGCATGATAATCATGACCTTCTGGGGCGAATACCGCGGCGGCGTCCAGGCCGAGGACGAAGAACACGCCGGCGACGCTCACGCCGGCGGACACCACGCCGCGCCGCACGAATCGCCGCCGCTGATGACGTTGCCGCTCATCGTCCTCGCCGTCTTCGCTTTCGGCGCCGGTTTCCTCAACGCCCCGGGCGTCGACTGGCTCGGCGACATCATCGAAGGCTGGCTCCCGCATGAAACGGAAGAGCTCCTGACCCACGCAGACTTCAAGCTGTGGATCGCTCTGACCTCCGTGGCGATCGGGCTCGCCGGTCTCTCGACTGCCTGGGCCATCTACCAGGCGAAGATGCTCGACCCCGCGCGCATTCGTTCGTTCCTCCAGCCGCTGCCGCAGCTGCTCGAGAACCGCTACTACCTCGACTACCTCTACGAGACGGTCTTCGTAAAGGAGCTGGTGCTGGGAAGCTCGCGCTGGGGTCTCGCCCTCTGGGACGAGTACGTGATCGACGGCGCCGTCAACGGCCTGGCCTCCGCTACCGGCTGGAGCGGGAAGCAACTCAGGCTCGCGCAGACGGGGCAGGTGCAACTCTACGGCGGCGTCATGTTCCTCGGCACCATCGCCGCCATCGTCGGCATCCTGGTGGTCAACCCGTGAGGCAGC
This sequence comes from Chloroflexota bacterium, assembly GCA_022565075.1. Taxonomy (GTDB): domain Bacteria; phylum Chloroflexota; class Dehalococcoidia; order SM23-28-2; family RBG-16-64-32; genus CF-162. The sequence goes on from JADFKG010000031.1 coordinate 12,091, forward strand.
CGCCATGCTAACGTTCGCAATCTTCTTCCCGCTCGTCGGCGCGGTGCTCATCGCCATGCTGCCGAAAGACCAGGAGCGCTCGGCAAAGCAGATCGCCGCCGTTACCACGGTGATCGTGCTGGCTGTCGTCGCCTATCTCTTCATCGACTACGACCGCGGCGCCAGCGGCTACCAGTTCATCGACAGCACGACCTGGCTCGATTCCAGCATCTCGGACTTCAACCTCAACTACACGGTCGGCCTCGACGGTCTCTCGCTGCCGCTTGTCCTGCTCACCGCCTTCCTCGGCCTCGTCTCCATCCTCATCTCCTGGCGCATCGAACTGCGCCCGAAGGAGTACTTCGTCTGGCTCCTCGTCCTCGAGACGAGCCTCCTCGGCGTCTTCAGCTCGCTCGACCTCGTCCTCTTCTTCCTCTTCTGGGAGATCGAGCTGATCCCGATGTACTTCCTGATCTCCATCTGGGGCAGCGGCAACCGCATCTACTCCGCCTGGAAGTACGTCCTCTACACGTTCTTCGGCTCGGCCTTCATGATCATCGGCATCCTCACGCTCGGCTTCACGGCCGGCACCTTCGACATCCGTGAGCTGGCCGAGGTCGGCTCGTTCGACGACGCGATCATTCCCGCCTGGTCGATCTTCACGCTGCTCAGCATCGCCTTCCTCGTCAAGATGCCGATCGTGCCCTTCCATACGTGGCTGCCCGACGCCCATACGGACGCCCCCACCGCCGTCAGCGTCATGCTCGCCGGCGTGCTCCTGAAGATGGGCGGCTACGGCATCTTGCGCATGTCGCTCAGCATCATGCCCGAGCAGGCCGCCGACGCCAACCTGATCTTCGCCATCATCGCCGCAGTCAGCATCATCTACGGCGCGATGATGACGCTGGTCCAGACCGACCTCAAACGCCTCATCGCCTACTCATCGGTCAGCCATATGGGCTATGTGCTCCTCGGCGTCTCATCAATCGGCCTTGTGGGGCTCACCGGCGCGGCAACGCAGATGGTCACGCACGGCCTCATCACCGGCATGCTATTCGCCCTCGTCGGCATGGTCTACGACCGCGCCCACACGCGCGAGATCGGCGAGCTCGGCGGCCTCGCTGCGCGCATGCCGTTCATCACGGCCATGATGCTCGTTGCCGGGCTCGCCTCGCTCGGCCTGCCCGCGCTGGCCGGCTTCAGCGCCGAGGTCACGGTCTTCCTCGGCACCTTCGAACAGCACGAGGCGCTCACGATCATCGGCGTCGTCGGCGTGGCCTTCGCCGCCGGATACATCCTCTGGATGATCCAGCGCGTCTTCTGGGGCCAGCCCGACCCGAAGTGGGCCGAGCTGACCGACGCCACGGCCTGGTGGGAACGCGGCCCGATCATCGCTCTCACCGTCGCCATCGTCGCCATCGGCGTCTACCCCGCCTGGATCATGGACCTCCTGCGTGACGGTGTCGCGCCCATCGCGGAGAAGCTCGCCTGATGAACGACCTGAACCTGCTCGGACCGCAGCTCGCGCTCCTCGTCGGCGCTGGCCTGATCATCATCGTCGACGTCCTCTTGCCCCTCGTCAGCCGCGAGGCATACCGCGGGCGTCAACCGCTGCTGTCGGGCCTTGCGCTACTCGCCGCCGCTGGCTCAGTCGGCTGGTCGCTGGCCTTGGTCCTCAGCGACGAGCGCGGCGAGGCGTTCGACGGCATGATCTCGGTGGACGACTTCACGCTATTCTTCAACTTCCTTTTCGCCGGCGTCGCGGGCGTCATCGTCCTCGGCTCGGTCGACTACCTCGCCCGCCATCGCTTCCAGGGCGAGTACCTGGCGCTGATTCTCATCGCGGCCGCCGGCATGAGCCTGATGGCCGCCGGCACCGACCTGATCATGATCTTCGTCGCGCTGGAGCTGCAGGCGATCGCCCTCTTCGCCCTCGTCGGCATCAGCAAGAGCGTGTCCGGCAGCGAGGCGACGCTCAAGTTCCTGCTCCTCAGCGCCATCAGCACCGCTATCACCCTCTACGGCATGGCCTACCTCTTCGGCCTCTCCGGCGAGACCAGCCTCGACGGCATCGCCAGCTACGTGGCGAACACGGACGAAAACCGCTCGGCGCTCGTCCTCGCCGCCGTCTTCCTGACCGCGGGCCTCGGCTTCAAGATGGCCGTCGTGCCCTTCCAGATGTGGGTGCCCGACGTCTACGAAGGTGCGCCGACCCCGATCACCGCCTTCCTCTCGGTCGCCAGTAAGGCCGCCGGGTTCGCCGTCGTCATGCGCATCTTCCTCGCCGCCCTGGGCGAAGGCCTTATCACGACCGACTGGGCTTACCTCTTCGCCGCCATCGCCGCCGTCTCAATGACCGTCGGCAACGTGCTGGCGCTCGTGCAAGGAAACATCAAGCGCATGCTCGGGTACAGCTCGATCGCGCAGGCCGGCACGATCCTGATCGGCCTCGCCGCCGTCGCCGCCGAGGATCCCCAACTGCTCCTCGGCACCAGCTCCGTCGTCTTCTTCCTCGGCGCCTACGCCTTCACCAACATCGGCGCCTTCATCGCCGTCATCGCCATCTCTCACAAGATCGGCTCCGACCAGATCGACGACTACGCCGGCGTCGCCAAACGCTCGCCGCTGCTGGCGTTCGGCCTCGCCGCCTGCCTCTTCTCGCTCACCGGCTTTCCGCCGACGGCAGGCTTCATCGCCAAGATATACGTCTTCAACGCGGCCGTGCAGGCGGACCTCGTCTGGCTCGCACTCATCGGCGTCATCAACAGCGTCATTGCGGCCTACTACTACCTGCGCGTCGTGCTCAACATGTTCGCTCGCGACCCCGAGACCGACGAAGCGTTCCTGCCCAGCCCGTATCTGGGAGCGGCCCTCGCCGCCGCCGTCATCGGCGTCTTCGCCATCGGTATCTACCCGACGCCGCTCATCGAGGCCTCCGAGTCCGCAGCGCGCGTCTTCAGCTAGACTGGCCTCGTGGCCACCCACGACGTCCTCGTCTCCATCGAGCCCGACTTCGCCCGCCGCGTACAGGCGGACTGGCTCACCGGCATCGCCCGCATCACGCTGGAGCACGAAGACGTCGGCGACTGCCAGCTCAGCGTCGCCGTCACGACCGACGCCGAGATCCACGCCCTCAACCGCCGGTACGCCGCTGAGGACAGGCCGACCGACGTCCTGGCGTTCTCGCAAGAAGAGGGCGAGTCGTTCGTAGCGCCCCCGGATCAACTCCGCCATCTCGGCGACGTCATCATCTCGCTCGAAACGGCCGAGCGCCAGGCGGCGGAGGCCGGTCACGACCTCGACGCCGAGATGGCCCACCTGCTGGCCCACGGCGTCCTCCATCTCCTCGGATACGATCACGCCGCGCCGGACGAAGAGCGCCAAATGCGCGAACGCGAGCGTGCGGTCCTCGCGA
>JADFKG010000175.1 GCA_022565075.1 Chloroflexota bacterium
GGCAGCGTTACGTTCATTGAAGACCAGAAAACGCGCGATCTGATCACCGAGTCTGCCGGCCATACTGTTCACGATAGCGACTGGCTTTTCGAGTTTGATATCGACCACGTCATGACGGCGCACTGGGAAAAGCAGGGCCAGCCGGATACCTACGCCGTGCGCCGGTTCTGGCACTCCGCCTAACTCTTCGGGCATAATCGGCGCATCGGAGCGCGCTGCGCATGGTCGTCTCGATACTAACTCGCAAGACCCGGATCACCGACCGCTCCCAATGGCGGTCGGCGCTGGAGGCCGTCCTGCCGAAGCTCAAGGTCGTGCTCGATGGCGAGGCCGGCTTCGTCTCGGTCGAGTATCTCTGGAGCACCGACGAGCCCGGCGCCTTCGCGCAGATCACGACGTGGGAGTCGCCCGACGACTGCCTCAGCTACGTCCGCGGCGGCGGCGCGGCGACCGTTGCCACGCTCGAGGACGCCGCGATCCCGACGGCCGCTTACCCCGACGGCGCCTGGGTCCGCCGCACCTTCGAGCGTCAACCCTTGTAGCGCTGTGCCGGACGAGCGCGAGATCCTCTGCGGCGATTGGGCCTGGGACGCCGTCCTGCGCGAGCTTCGCCACTTCCCGCGAAAGGGCAAGGGGCACGCCGACGAGCCGGACGGCGTCGAGCGGCTGCCGTCCGTGCGCTCCGTCACCTGGCATCGCTGGTCGCAGCCGCCGATGCAGGCGCACACCGGCGGCGCTCCCATGCCGGCCGGCCTTTCACGCGTCGTCGCCGAATACGAGGGTGGCGGCAACCTCACCGTTAACGAGCTCGATCGCGACTGCGCCGGGCAGATCGCCGAGGCGATAGCATCCGCTTACGGGCTGGAGGTACAACACGAAGGCGCGCCGACCGGCCGCAGCGGCGGCAACCTCCCCCAGCGCGATGAGATGGGCCGCCTGAGAGCCACGAGCGGCCGTTCAGACGTGGTTCTGGACGAGGTTATGGGTGAGATACGGGTATCGCGCCGCAAGCGCCTCCTGGGCCGGGAGAAGCGCTCTTACAACACTTCAGAGATACGCCACCTGGAGCTGACGTACGAAACGAAGGGGCCGCAGGAGACTTTCGCCGTCGTCGCCGTGATCGGGCCCGAGGAAGTGCGCGTGCCGGTCGCGTCCTACACCGGCTTCGAGGGCTGGGCCGACCCCGCCGAATGGCGCGACTTCACCGAAGACCTCGCGCGCTCGCTCGGCGTCGAGGCGCGGCTCGAAGTCTAGCGGTCGATCGCCGCGATGCGCTCGAAGCGCGAAATCTTGACGGAGCCCGGGTCGAACAGGCCGCTGGCGAACGCCTTCTGGAACTCCGCGAAGTGCTCTGAGGCGCGGTGCACCTTAGTCGCCTCTTCGTCGGCGTACACCTCGTAGACGAGGATCTGTGCCGCGTCCTTGAGGTCGCGGTGCCACGTGTACGTTAGCGCGCCGGGCTCGTTCCGGCTCACGCCGGCCACTACCTTTTCGATCGCGGCTATCGCCTCCGCTTCCTTGCCGTCGTTGATGCGGAACTCCGCCGTCACGGTGATCATGCGATGTGCTCCATCTCATGCCGGATGAAACCGCCGACCTGGTCCAGCGATTCGACGTTGAACGAGCTGTTGTCGATGCATCCGTTCATCGCCGCCTGCACCTCGCGCATGTGGTCGGTCCGGGCGTGGTCCTGGTACGCTTTCTCGTCCTCGTAGATCTCGAAGAAGTATAGTTCGCGACCGTTCACTTTGCCGCGCGATGCGGTGTAAACGAGACAGCCGGGCTCGTTCGCCTTGACCGCGGCGGCCATCTTGCGGACGGCTTCCACCACTTCGATCTCCTTGCCTTCGAGCATCTCGAAGCGGGCGAGTACTGTGATCATCGGGACCTCCTTGCCGGAGTCATCTGTTCGGGCGGGACGAAGCGGAGTATACGACGGGCGGTGGCGAACGAGAAGCGCTACCCCAGCGGGTCGACTCTCGTCCAAGTCGACTCGCCCGGCGGCCGGATCGAGAGGTGGACGAAGTGCGAGTCTGCCGTGGCGCCGTGCCAGTGCTCCTCGCCCGCCGGCACGTGGACGATGTCCCCCGCCTCGACGAGGTTCTGCTCCGACTTCGTGGCCAGGATGCCGCGCCCCTCGATGCAGTGCAGCACCTGCGGCACCGCGTGCGTGTGCAGGTACGTCCGCGCGCCCGGGCTGAAGCGCACGAGGATGACGTCGATCCCCTCGTCCGCCGAGACGATCTCCTGCACCCGCACCCCGCCGCCAACGAAGTACTTCGTCCCGCCGTCCCCGGCGGCCGACTCAGGCGTGCGGTGCACTTTCATGAGTTGGAGTGTAGCAGGCGTGGGTCATAGAATTGTTTGTGCAATGCGTCACAAGCGGCTACAATTTGGACGTGAAGCCTGCCACTAGCGACACCGCGGAACTGACGGCCTTCATCGAAGAGGCCAGCGCAGTCCTGTCGCGCGATGAGCGCATTGTGGCGGTCTGGCTCGAAGGGTCGTTCGCCGGCGGGTCGGCTGACCCCTGGTCGGACGTCGATCTTCACGTGGCGGTGCCGGACGCCGAGTGGGAGGGTGCAGTCGCGCGGAGGCACGAGATCCTCGCCACCGTGCGCCCCATTCTCGGCGCGGTGGATGCGAAGCTCCCCTGGGGCGGCCATCTAGTTTCCGCCACCGTCGCTGGCCCGGTCCGCGTCGATCTGTTTCTCGAAAAGCTCTCGCTCCTGGGGTCGGCGGTCCGCCGCGAACAGCCTGTCGTACTTTACGACGAGGCGGGGATCGCCAATACCCTCAAGGTCAACTGGCATCCCGAAGCGATCGTTAAGGCCCAGCTTGAGCAAACTCTGCGGCTCTTCTTTTTCGGCTCAGCGTGGCCCGTGCGGCTCTGGGGTCGGGAAGAGTGGGGCACCATGATGTTCAACGCCGTGTCGCTTGTCTATCAGTTCCTGGTTCCGGCGATGCTGGTTCAGGACGATCCACGCAGCTACTTCCGCCCGCCATATCACAACGAACGTCACCTTAGCCCAATGCGTCGCAAGATTGCGGACCAGTTCGTGGCCGAGATCGCTGCCGCATTTGCGGGCGGTCCGCCTCCCGTCAGCTTCGATCGTTTGAAGTCGCTCCACGAACGCTTGATCGCCGCCGTCTGGCGCGAACTCCGCCTGGCCTGCGAGAAGTGGGGCGTCGAGTACCCGGAATCGGCGCAAGAAGCGATGCGGGAATATTACCGGCGCGAGCTCGGCTTCGAGATCAAGGACTGACCTACCCGCACCGGTTGTACCCGCACGCGCGGCAGACCATGCAGCCTTCCTGGTACGCCAGCAGCGCGCCGCACTCCGGGCAGCCCATGCCCGTCGGCGCATCCGT
>JADFKG010000176.1 GCA_022565075.1 Chloroflexota bacterium
CCACGACCGGCTGGAGTGGCCGGGGCCGATGACCGTCGACATGTGGAAGTACGCGCAGAGCCTGACCGAGCGGCCCGTGAAGGGGATGCTGACGGGCGCCTACACGATGGTCGAGTGGTCGTTCGACGAGCACTATCCGACGCGGCGCGATGCTGTCATGGACATGGCGAAGGTGATCCGCCGCGAGGCCGAGGCGCTGGTGGCCGCCGGCGCGAAGTACATCCAGATCGATGAGCCGGCGATCCACACGCGGCCGGAGGCGGACTTCGACGCTGCCGTGGAAGCGATGCGCGTGACCGTCGAGGGGATCGACGCCGAGTTCCACACGCACATCTGCTACGGCGAGGTGGAGAAGGTCTGGACGGCGATGCAGGCGCTGCCGGTGAAGCAGATACACCTGGCGTTCAAGAATACGGACTTTGCGTACCTGGACCTTGTGCGTGAGCAGGGCTACGACGAGTCGAAGGACCTCGGCGTGGGCGTGACGGACTCGCACACGCGGTTCATTGAGACGGTGGACGAGGTGAAGGACGGGCTGCGGCGCGTGCTGGAGCTGTTCCCGGCGGAGCGCGTCTGGGTGCTGCCGGACTGTGGCCTGAAGACGCGCACGGTGGAGGAGGGCGAGGCGAAGCTGAAGGTGATGGTGGAGGCCGTGCGCGACATAAAGCGCGAGCTGGATATCGAGTAGCCCTTCGAGAGTCCTACGGATCCGTCCGGGCCTCAGGGTGAGCGGTTAGCCGGCGGGAGTCCTTCGAGAGCCTCAGGATGAGCGGCTAACGGAGCGGGAGTCCCGCGAGAGCCTCAGGGTGAGCGGTTAGCGGGGCGGGAGTCCTTCGAGAGCCTCAGGATGAGCGGCTAACGGAGCGGGAGTCCCGCGAGAGCCTCAGGGTGAGCGGCTAGCGCCAGGAGGCGGCGAGCTTTTCCATGCGGCGGACGCCTTCTTCGAGGCGGTCGTCGGGGATGGTGAGCGAGAGGCGGACGTAGCCCTCGCCGGAGGGGCCGTAGCCGCTGCCGGGGGTGACGACGACGCCGGCCTCGTCGAGGAGCCGGGTGGCGAACTGGACGCTGGTCATGCCCTCGGGGACGCGCGCCCAGATGTAGAGGCTGGCGCGCGGCGGGCGCAGACGGAGACCGAGGCCGGTGAGCGCTTCGGCGAGCCTGTCGCGGCGGCGGGCGTAGATGGCGTTGTGCTCGGCGATGCAGTCCTGGGGGCCGTCGAGGGCGGCGATCGCCATGTGCTGGATCGCCTGGGGGATGCCGGAGTCGAGGTTGGACTTGACGCGCATGAGGGCGTCGACGATCTTCGCGTTGCCGACGACCATACCGATGCGCCAGCCGGTCATGTTGTAGGACTTGGAGAGCGAATGGAACTCGACGCCGACGTCGCGGGCGCCCGTCGCCTGGAGGAGGCTGACGGGGCGGAAGCCGTCGAAGGCGATCTCGGAGTAGGGGGCGTCGTGGAGGACGGCGATGTCGTGCTTTTTGGCGAAGGCGACGGCGCGCTCGAAGAAGGCGAGGTCAGCGACGGCGCCGGTGGGGTTGTTGGGGTAGTTGAGCCAGAGCACTTTGGCGCGCCGGGCGACCTGTTCTGGTACGGCGTCGAGGTCCGGGAGGAAGTCGTTCTCTTCGGTCAGCGGCAGGTAGTAGGGTTCGCCGCCCTGGAGCAGCGTGCCGACGGCGTAGACGGGGTAGCCGGGGTCGGGCACGAGGGCGACGTCGCCGGGATCGATGAAGCAGATGGCGATGTGGGCGATGCCTTCCTTGGCGCCGATCAGGGGCAGGACTTCGCGGTCCGGGTCGAGCTGGACGCCGAAGCGGCGGTCGTAGAAGCGGGCGATCGACTGGCGCAGCTCGGGCAGGCCCTGGGTCTCCGGGTAGCGGTGGTTGGCGGGGTCGCGGGAGGCCTCGGCGAGGGCGTCGAGCAGGCGGTCGGGCGTGGGCAGGTCGGGGTCGCCGATGCCGAAGGAGATGACGTCGACGCCCTGGGCGCGCTTCTCGGCCATCTTCTTGCTGATCTCGGCGAAGAGGTATGGCGGCAGAGTTTCTATTCGCTGGGAGAGTTCCAAGTGGTCCTCCGGATGGGGCTGGTCGTGGGCAAATCGTACCGCATGAAGCGCGGATGAGCACGGGCGAGGGGCCGATGTTGCGCGGAGACGCCGTTCATAGGACGATTCTGTGGAGGGGATATGCAACCCAAGCTGCTGAAACGAGTGCCGTTCCTGGCGGCGCTGTCCGGAGAGGACCTGCGCTGGCTGGCGAAGCGTGTGCAGCGGCGCAAGTACAGACGGGGCGACATCATCTTCGTCAAGGACGACCCGGGCGAGTCGATGTTCATCGTCGAGGACGGGGCCGTGCGGATCTACGTGCCGGGCACGCAGGGGGCCGACCTGACGCTGGCGGTGATGCAGCCGGGCGAGTTCTTCGGCGACCTGTCGTTGCTGGACGGACGGCCGCGGTCGGCGAGCGCGGAGGCGTCGCGGAAGCTGACGCTGCTGACGCTGGAGCGAGATGACCTGACGGAGCTGCTGGAGTCGAGGCCGAAGGCGGCGCTGGCGATCCTGAGGGTGATGGCGGAGCGGCTGCGCGACACGGACCAGATGGCGTCTGACCTGGCGTTCCTGGACGTGAGCGGGCGTCTGGCGCGGCGGCTGCTGGACCTGGCGGCGTCCAACGGCAGGGAGCACGAGGACGGGCTGCTGATCAACGTGACGATCACGCAGGAGGAGCTGGCGAACATGATCGGGGTGACGCGGGAGAGTGTGAACCGCAACCTGGGGATGTTCCGGCGGCTGGGGCTGATCGGCCGTGATGGGCGGCGGATCGTGGTGCGCGACGAGGCCGGGCTGCGGGGGTATTGCGAGTAGCGCGCGTTACCTCGCCCGAGACGGAACCGAAGACGAAGACGCCGTTCTCCAACTTTGCCTGGAGAAGGGGTGGGCCTACCTGCTCCAGATCCGCATCGACAGCACGGAAGGCGACGTCCTTTGCTCGGCGACCAGCCTCCTTCAGCATCAGCCCGACGCCGTCGAGGCAACGCGGCTCGCGTGCACCGCGCCGGAGGCAGTGGGCCGGACGATCAACGTCGCCACCGGCCGGCGGGTCTCCCTCCTTCAACTGATCGAGACCATCAACGCTGCCGCCGGTGAAGAAAGGCTCGGTCCTCAAACGCTTGCGACTGTTTTCGATAAGTGGTGGCCGGATCTTGAACAGCAGGTTTCTGAAATCCTCGATTCCCACAAGGAAGACGACCCGGAGGCACGCCGGTCTGCGCGGGATATTCTCGAAGAGGTGCTGGAGTTGACGCGCATAGGCGCGAAGCGCTCAGCCCAATCTCCCCGATTAAGTGACCCTTC
>JADFKG010000032.1 GCA_022565075.1 Chloroflexota bacterium
AAACACGCTGGAGCGATTCGGAGATCGGTTGGGTAAGAAAACGCACCCTGAAAAACTTCTAGATTATGATAACCTGACACTTGCCTGTAGTGTTTGCAACACAAAAAAGGGTGACTATGATGATGAGAATGTACCATTACTGAATCCGTATATTGATGATCTTAACAGTGAATTACTGGCGCTTGGTCCAATGATATGGCAAAAGCTAGCGAAGGTAAGAGGCGAAACAACCGTACGTGTTGTTGGTTTGAACAGGAGTGCGCTTGTGGAACAGAGGCAAGAAAGAATAGAGGCTGTATCTGGCTTAGCTGATAAGTATGAATCTTTGCCAAAAGGAGATGCAAAAAAGGCAATACGTAAGGAATTGTTGCGAGAAGCAGAGAGTGATAGAGAGTTTTCTTTTGTTGTGCGTGGATACTTAAAACAGGTTGTCTTGTTGAGTAGCTAGGGTCGTGCAATGAGTATCAGCTTTCCATCTCGCTTTCTAAAGAAGTTGAATATTTATCAAGAGATTCGTCGTGGTCAAGGGATTGATAAATATAAGCAGCTCTGGAAATATGAAAGCGCCTTTTTGAAAGTAGCTTATAGCGAGGCTCACCAACACCTTAATAGTTTTTCAGATAAGAATCAGCTCATTGATTGGATTAAAATAATTTATCCTGAATATGAGCGGGAAGATTATGAGCAAATAATTGGAAATCTCTTTTATAAAGAGTATTTGGAAGCGAGAGATAAAGAGAATAATTCACCCAGCACTTTAACTACTCGCTATAGCCTGGCAGTGAGTAATCATGTTCTAGCTCAGAAATTTGAATACAGGGTAACTCCCGAAGGGCTGTTAGTTGGAGAAGTATTGTCGGAAATTAATAGTAACAATTTTTTTCTTCGTTTCTGGCACAATTATCGTTATGAACTCACCATTGATACGGTGTGGTTACTAGTGTTTTTTGGTATCTACAAGCTTTTGTTTCCTGCGAACAGCATCATTGCTTACCTGAGTTTCCAAGGTGGGTATCAACTCAATCCGGTAGCAGTGAAACTGGCGGTACTTTTTAGTATATCGCCAGCTGTGGGTTATCTCTATAGAAAGTTTTTAGCTCGACGATGAAGTTAAAAACCTGAACATTTTAACGCTCGCTCGGTAAGCTGGAGGGGTGAGTGATTTTGTTTACCTCAAACCTGAACAGCATTACATCGACCTTTTCGATCTCATCACCTAGATCGCCCAACCCCACGTCGACCGAGAGTGCATCTACCTCATTCATAACCAGCAGCACGTTGTTCCAGGCAGCTACGATCTGGTCCACGTCGCGCCGTATCGCATCACGAATCAGGCCGCTGGTAGCGATGAGCTCATCGGAGCTCACAAAGAGCTTGAGGTCAACGCCCGGGATTAGGTTCGCGAGGGCAAGCAGCCCTTCGACGCCCTTTGTGGCCAACGCTGCCGTGTCGACTATTATGGCAGCTACCTCTCCGAATATGATTTGTATGGTGTTCGTCACCGTTTTGGCTACGGCGACTGCTTGGGCAGCGGACACAGCGAGCGTCCTGCTCAATGCCCCCACGTCCTGCGTCATAGCTCCGGCGTTCTCGGCGCCCTCCGCCAACTGCGCGATGCGCTCGTGCTGGAACCGCAGCACTTGCGCGATCGTGTACAGCGCCAGCGTGATGCCTGAGAGCACCAACGCCAGGCCCACAAACGCGAACGATTGTAGCCACGCTGCGAACGTTTTCACCGTCTGGAGGTCGTCCAACAGGCCGGAGCCGGCCTCGGCTCCGCCGATCGTCGAGATCGGGTTCGCATACACGTCACCGGCGACGAACGCCACGACGACGCTGATTACCAGAGAGGCGATCAGCACCATCAGGCCGGCCATCATGGCGATTGGGAACACCTGGGCCGACCACGGCGGTGTCAGCGCGAGCACTTTGCGCCCCGACTTCTCCTGAACGAGCCCACCGTAAAGCCGCAGATTGCCGAGGATCGTCGCCAGCAGGAACGTTATCCCGCCGAAGAGAAGCCCCATGCCCAGCAGCTGGAATCGCGGCAGCCACAGCTGGTCGACTCGATGAACTGCTGCTTGTCGAGGGTCGAGCTGGTGGCGTTCGCGCCCTCGCGAGTCACCTTGTCGAGGTCGAACAGATCGGTTGTCAGCACCGACTCGATGCCGCCGATCACCAGGCTCGCGACGAGCACCATCAGTCCCATCGCGAACATCGGCAGCCACATCAGCTTTGCCATCTCCTGCATCTTCGTCATGCCGGGAGCGCGCAGCTCTATCGTCCTGGGTAGAGAACCTATTGCGTGAGTCATCTTGCGCCTCCCTTACTTTCCAGCAGCGGCCAGCCAGCACCGGCCAGCGCCAGTTCACGAATGCGCTGCCCCTGGAACCGAATGACCTGCAGGATAGTGTGCACCGCGAACGAGATCCCGACGAGGATGAACGCGATGCCGACGAACTTGAACGGCTCCAGCCACGTCTTGTATGTATTGACCGTTCCGAGGTCGCCTAGAAGGTCCGAGCCCTCGGACGCGGCGTTGATCTCCGCGATGGAATGTCCGTATACGTCCCAGGCGAATCCACCGATGATAGCTGAAATGACGAGGTTCACGATCAGGATCACAAGCCCCATCATCATCAGCATCGGGAACAGCCGGGCGGTGATCGGCGGGGTGAGGGTCTGCGCCTCATGCCCGAACGCTTGCTGCAGGCGGCCACCGCCGGCGCGAAACACGCCGAGGATGCTCGCCAACGAGAACGTGATCGCTGCCAGGATCAGCCCGATACCCAGGAGCTGAAATCCGGGTAACCACACGTTCGTGGACTCGATGAACTGGCGGTCGTCGATTGCTCCTGCTGGCGCGTTCGCGGCCTCACGGACGCTCGCCGGCAGACCGAAGTAGTTCGATGTCGCGTCCGCCACGGCGATGCTCAGGCCGAGGCTGGCTGCGACTACCATCAGGCCCATCAGCAGCATCGGCACCCACATGTAGCGGGCTACCTTCTGCATCATCGTGGGCTCGGCCTTCGCCAGGACTGCGCGGCTGCCGAACAGCGTCTCTGCAATGGTCGTCATTTCTACTCTCCTCCCTTTGTCTCACCCGTTGACTGCCGCAGCAGCAGCGGGACCGCCTCCAGCATGGCCGTGCCGCGCGCTTCACGGAGTGAGCGCAGAAGCCCCCAGAAGACGGTGAAGATCCCCGTCACCAGAATGCCGATGCCGAGGAACTTGAGCGGCTGCACCCATAGTGGGAACGACGCCAGGTCACTCTGATCGGCCAGCAGCGACGATCCCGGCACGGCTGCGTCCCTGACAGCCTTCGAGCTTTCGAATACGTCCGCTGCGGTTGTGGCCAGCGCTATTCCGATGATCAGCGCTGCCAGGACAATAAGAAATCCCACTGCGATCAGAACCGGGTAGAGCCGCGTCTGAATGGGTGGGGCCGGTATTAGGTCGGCCCTGTGTGGATTCGACACTAAAGTCACCTCCATTTGAACTCTTGAATCGATTTGGCGTCTCGCTTGTTGATTCCGGTACGTACCACCTCCTGCACCGCGCGGAGCCGTGGGATCCGTCGGGACCTACGCCAGCGGGCATCGACGGCCTGATGGGCCGCCAACCTTCCATGGCATTGCGGGTCTGCCTGTGCTTGTCCATGACCCCAGATTCGCAGCAGCGGATTAACGCGTCATAAACGAGGGCTTTCCGTGGCATTGAAGGCCGGGCGCCGCTTTCCGACTTCATGACGGCGCCGCAGTCCGGACCTCTGGCCGCGCGGCCGGAGCCACGTAAACGAGGTTGCAATTCTCTGTTAATGCTCCGTTTATCTGGGAGCGCGACGCTGGAACCTAACACGCGATCCAAGCAACAGGAGGTCAGGAGATGTCGATAACGAAGCAGGCGAGGCAGTTCCGCCTCCGAGCATGCACACGCTGTAGCGGCGACGCCTACGTCGATTTCAGCGATTACGAACCGGAATGGCGCTGCCTCCAGTGTGGCCGCACCGTTCAGCCGGAGGCGCCCGTGAGCCTCTCTAGCAGGGATGAGGGCCGCCTGGCTGCCTAGCTAACGTCCGAGGAGCTTGGGCGCGATTTCAAATCGGCTCGTCCTCGTCGGAGGACACCATCAAAGGAGACACGAAATGGGAAAGCCCAGCGAAGTAACGGACGCGACGTTTCGGTCAGACGTCCTTGAGTCGGAGTTGCCAGTGCTCGTCGACTTTTGGGCGTCCTGGTGCGGCCCCTGCCGCATGGTGGCGCCCGTAGTAGACGAACTCGCCGAGGAGTACGAAGGTCGTGTGAAGATCGTCAAGGTCAACGCGGACGAGAACGTCGACATCCTCGTGAGCTACGGGGTGCGCAGTATCCCGACCCTGATGCTGTTCAAAGGCGGCCAGGTGCTGGATCAAGTCGTCGGCTTCCATCCGAAGGGCGAGCTGCTGCAGCTGCTTAACGGGGCTCTCGTGGAGGATGCCGCATAGAGCTGACCAGCACCCCCCTCGTTGACAGCACCGTCACGGCGAAACATTATGACGACACGATCAAAGGCCTTGATCGTGTCGCCGCCGTACAAAGAGGTAGGTGAATCGATTGTCTGAGAAGCTCCGAAGTGAGTCCTCTTCCGGGGAGAGCGCCGCACAGAAGCGGGCGGATCCACTGGCCGTCGTCAATGATATAGCTGCCGAGGCTGCCCGGACCCTGGATCTTTCCGAGTTGCTTGACTTAGCCCTCAAGCGCATGCTCGCACTCACAGGCATGGAGGCGGGGGCGGCTCTTCTCGTTGACGAGGATGGACGGCTCATGCGCCTCGCCGCGCAGCATAATCTTCCCGCGGCGGCGCGGAATCAGATGGAAGCAGAGCCACCGCCTGTTGGGCAGAGCATACCAGGCATCGCGGCAGAGCGCTGCCAGCTCATGATCGTCCAGAACTCCGGGCAGGATGACCGCGAGCTTCCAGCGCTCAGGGAGGCAGGCATCATGACCCACGTCTGCATCCCGCTGGCGGTACGCGGGCGTTCGCTCGGCGTCCTGGGGCTCGTTTCCCACGAGCCCTGCACGTTCGACGCCGGCGAGCGGGCACTCTTTACCGCTGTGGGCGAGCAACTGGGCATCGCGATCGAGCGTACCCGCCTCTTCAGGCAGCAGGCGGATCTTACTGAGCGCGCTCAGATCATCAACGAACTGATGCGCGTGGCGGTCTCCAGCATGAATACGCCGGAGGCCATCGATGGAATCGCCGCCCAGGTGAGGCGGCTGATCGACTTCGATCGCCTGAATATTAGCGTCCATCCGCCCGGCACGGACTACGTCGAGACATACGCGGGGTCGGGGGAGGAAGCGCCCCAGACAGAACGTAGCCGCACCAGCCTCTTCGATACCCCGTTTGGAGAGGCCATCCGCTCGGGCAAGCCGGTCATACGGGCCAACATGCTCGAAGACGGGGTCTATCCAATCGAGGCTGTGGTTGCCGCCGAGTCTGGTTATCTCTCTCTAATGTGCGTGCCGCTTGAGTCGCGCGGCCGCGTCATCGGCTGCCTGAACTTTCGCAGCCGCGCCCCGGATTGCTTTGGCGAGAAGGACCTGCGGGCGGCCCAGGAGATCGCGGATCACCTCGCAGTCGTCTTCGAGCACACGATCCTTCATCAGAAAGCGGAGGAGAGCGCCGATGCTCTTCGGCGACTGAACGTCCAGTGCGAGCAGGCCAACCGTCACAAGACTGAGTTTCTTGCCAACCTCTCCCACGAGTTGCGCACTCCACTCAATGCTATCCTCGGTGGCTCAGAATTGCTGGCCGACGGTGTGCTGGGGGACCTGAACGAGAAGCAGGCCGAGTATATTCACGATATCAACGAGAGCGGGGAGCACCTCCTCAGCCTCATCAACGACGTGCTCGACCTGTCGAAGGTCGAGGCTGGCCGCCTGGAGTTGCAGCCTGATCACTTCGGTCTGCGCTCCTTAATGGAGAGCAGCGCAAGGATCGTGCGTGAGCGCGCTTCACGTAAGTCGATTGATTTCCGCGTTGAGCCGCCGGAAGACGAAGTTGTCATGGAAGCAGATCAGCGGAAGGTAAAGCAGATCGTCTACAACCTGTTGTCCAACGCGGTGAAGTTCACGCCTGAAGGTGGCTCCGTTACCTTTACGGGACGGCGGATCGGTGACGAGATCGTGCTGTCGGTTGAGGACACTGGCCCGGGTATTCCAGAGGACTACCGCGAGAGGATATTCGACGAGTTCGTGCAGGTTCCGGGCACTCAGGACGGGACGGGGCTGGGTCTGTCCATCTGCAAGCGTTTCGTCGAGCTGCACGGCGGACGGCTCTGGCTGGAGACTGAAGTCGGCCGGGGTAGCGCCTTCCACGTTGCGCTCCCTGTTTCACGATAGGGACCGTCTGACCAGGCCACCGTCGAGCGCTTACCCGCACACGATCCGGCGTCGAGTTCAGGCCGGCCGGCGACTGGCGAGTAGATCCCTCACCACGCCCAGCAGAGCAGAGAAGCGAAACGGCTTCGGCATGTAGGCGTCACAACCTGCTTCTCGTATCAGCGATTCGTCCTCTGGCATAGCATGCGCCGTGACCGCGACGATCGGGATCGCGGCCGTCCCGGTGTCAGCCTTCAAACGTCGTGTGGTCTCGAGGCCGTCTATGCCCGGGAGCCTGACGTCCATCACTATCAGATCCGGCTTGCTCTCGGCCACCTTCTGCAGCGCCAGCTCGCCACTGTGGACCTCGTCGGTCTCGTAGCCGGCGGCCCGCAGCGCATCGCGAACCATCTTCTGGCTTATTCGATCGTCTTCGACTATGAGTACTCTACCGCTCATCGTTGACCTGCCCCTCGAAAGGTTGTTCCTCCTGCCGTCGTTCCTCGTCAGCCAGGCTTATCGTAGGATCGCGGTCACGCAGCTGGAAATAGACAGGACATAGACGATTCGCACAACCAGGTTGACATCGGGAAATGATGCCCTAAGACGCTCGCACGAATCGATAGCCGAATCCGCGCTCCGTCAATATCCGCTTTGGATGGTCGGGGGCGTCTTCAAGCTTCTTTCTCAGGCGCCAGATGTAGACGCGCAGGAAGTCGATGTCGTCGACGTACTCGTCACCCCAGACGCTGGCCAGCAGTGAGCCGTACTTATGGACCCGGCCGGGCGCCTCGGCCAGGGACACCAGTAGCTTGAACTCAGTCGGAGAAAGATCAACGGTTTGGCCGCTCAGCAACACTTGGTGCTGCACCGTGTCGATCACCAGGTCCCCGTCGTCGTAACGGAATTCGCCCGATTCGTCGGTGTGGCTGTGGGCCCTTCTCAAGACCGCCTTGACGCGGGCGATGAGCTGACGCGGCGACACCGGCTTGGAAACGAAGTCGTCGGCTCCCAACTCCAGCCCTCTAACGATCTCTTCTTCCCGATCCAGTGACGTGAGCATGATGATCGGTGTCTCGGTGAATTCGCGAATCCGCGCACACACCGTCCAACCGTCCATGCCGGGCATCAGCACGTCCAGCACTACAGCATCCGGGTGGTCAGCGAACAACTTGCGCAGGCCCTCCTGGCCGTCCTGAGCTTCCTCCACTTCGAACCCGTCTGCCTCGAGTGCGTCGCGTAGCAGCCTACGATCGGCCTGCGCGTCATCAATCACCAATATTCTTGTCATTCGTAGCCCTTAGTCTCGTATCATATCCGCTCTCCGGTAGCGCTCGCACTGTCGCAACCCGGCCTGACCTGCGGGCGGCAAGCCCAACCGGCGCCGAAGGTGATGCCGTTAACGAGGCCCCAATGCCGTGTTTATGAAGCGTTGATGCGCGCCGCCGACCATTGAACTTGACAGGTGTCGAGAGGGGCCTGGTCGTCCGGCGATGTATCGAGAGACGAGAGGAGGACGAACATGGGATTCGCAGAGATTGGTGGGATAAGCATCTTCCTTGCTTTCTTCGCCGGGCTTCTGTCGATCGCTTCTCCTTGTATCCTTCCTCTAATCCCCGCCTACCTGGGCTATCTAACCGGCGCGTCGCTCGAGGGCCCATCGACTGAAGCTGGTGCGCCCGTGCCGGCGCAAGATGTGGCTGGCGCTGGAGCCACCACTCGCGTGACAACCGCAGCAATGGCGACGCCAGATCACGGACAGGCTGGATCAACCAACGTCGCGCGGCCATCGACCTTCTTGCATGCGGTGAGCTTCACGAGCGGCTTCTCGCTCGTGTTCATTCTGTTTGGCATCTCTCTGGGCATCATCGGGTTCTTCTTGCGAGACCAGCAAGACATTATCTTCAAGGTGTCTGGCGGCACACTCGTTATTCTTGGGCTCCACCTCGCCGGCGTAATCACTATTCCCTTCCTTGAGGTGGAGCGCAAGCTGGACGCGGGATCTGGAGCGAAGGTCGGATACGCCCGCTCGTTCGTCGTAGGGTCTACTTTCTCTGCGGGTTGGAGCCCCTGCATCGGCCCCACTCTCGGCGCTATCCTTGCGCTGGCCGTGGCCAGTGGCACCGTCGTCCAGGCGGGGTTCCTCCTGTTCGCCTATGCAGCGGGCCTGGCGGTTCCGTTTCTTGCCATGGGCGCCGCCTACGGCAGTATCAAACCGATATACAACTACGTCAAGCGCTATCTGGGGTACGTCAACTTCGCGAGCGGCGCCCTGATTATCGTGGTGGGCGTCCTCATCTTCACGGACAGCCTTATCAACCTGAACACCCTGTTCAACTTCGGCCTTCTGGGCGACGTATCTTCGGAGGTATAGCATGTCAGAACGTTGGAGCGAGAGGGCGTGGGTGCTAGACCTGCGAAAACGGCTGACTACGCTCGCCGCCTTGTCGGTAGTTGTCGGCGCCGCCCTGGGCGTGCTTGCGTTTGTCGGCGTGCTCGGCAACCAGGGCGGCGGTGAGGGCATTGAAGACGCCGTGATCCTGAACACCGCCGCCCTACCCGGCTTCGAGCAACTCGATGTCGGTCCCAAAGCCGGCAAGCTCGCGCCCGACTTCGAGATATCGGACTTCGATGGGACGCGTCATCGCCTGAGCGACTTCCGCGGCAAGGTCGTGTACGTGACATTCTGGGCGTCGTGGTGCGGCCCGTGCAAGGCGGAGCTACCGGATATCGAGCAGCTCCAGGCCGACCATCCAGATGACCTTGTCGTCGTCGCAATAAACCGAGCTGAGCCGCTTGGCCGCGCACGTGGCTTCCTGGAGGACCTGACCAGGTCGGACGGCGGCACCGGCGTAAGCTTTCCCGTCAATGGAATCGACCCGGATGACTCCGTGTATGACGAGTACCGCGGGATCGGGATGCCCGTCAGCGTCTTTATCAACCCGGACGGCGTCGTGACGCAGGTTCACAACGGCCTGATCCTCCTGGAACAGATGGAAGAGGCGCTGGCGGAAGCCGCCGCCTAGACACGAGGAGAATGACGATGAGACAAGCGGGCGGACTACGGCGGATCGCCAGACGACTACGGGGCGGCATCAGGACCTGGTGGTTCGTGATTGGCGGTGTCGCGTTGCTGGCTGCCGCCTGCGGCGGTGCCGCGACCACGGGCTCTGATTCTGACAGCCAGGATGATGACAGCGGCTCATCGATCGATGTCGAGGGTGCTCCGTTGGTCTCCGGCTGGAACACCGACTGGACGAATCGCACCATCGACCTTTCCGAGCTGATCAAGGGCCGTCCCGAGGCAGACCCGAGGGATCTGATCGTGCCACTCGACGAACCGACATTCGAGACCGTCGACGAGGCGTCGCAGTGGCTTGAGGGCCGGGAGCCGGTGGCCCTGGTTCAGTTCAACGGTGAAGCGCGCGTTTATCCGCTGCGCATTCTCACCTGGCACGAGGTGGTCAACGATGAAGTGGACGGTGTGCCGATCGCGGTCACTTACTGTCCGCTCTGCAACAGCGCTGTGGCGTTCAAGCGGACCGTCAACGGTCAGGTCCTGAGCTTCGGCACCTCCGGCCTTTTGCGCAACAGCGACCTCGTGATGTGGGACCGTCAGACTGAGTCACTCTGGCAGCAGATCACGGGTGAGGGTATCGTCGGCGAACTCGCGGGGACTCAGCTGGAGTTCGTGCCGATCGGCATCGTGGCGTGGGAGGACGTTCAGGACCGTTTCCCCGACGCCAAGGTACTGTCCCGAGACACCGGATTCGCCGCGCCGTACGGCCAGAATCCGTACTTCGGATACGACCAGGGCCAACTGGGCACCTTCCTGTTCGACGGCGAAATCGACGACCGATTCCCGGCCTTCGAGCGAGTCGTCGGCGTTCGGGTTGGGGAGACCACCAGGGCTTATCCGTTCAGCGCTCTTTCGGAGAAGCGGGTCGCTAACGACGTTGTGGCGGGAGAGCCGGTGCTCGTCGTCTGGGGCGCGGAAGATACCGCGTCTGCCCTCGACGATACCGTCATCGCCAAGGGGAGGAGCGTCGGCACCGGGTTGGCGTACCTCCGGACGGTGGACGGCCGGGTGCTAACGTTCGAGGCCGGCGAGGACGACACCTTTGTCGATGCCGAGACTGGCACTACCTGGGATCTGCTCGGACTCGCGCTGGCTGGCCCTCTTGAAGGTCGACAGCTGACGACGGCGATTCACACGAACGAGCTATGGTTCGCCTGGGCCGCCTTCAACCCCGATGCGGTGGTCTACGGCGATGAGGCTGGCACTGCCGGATGACGACATCAGCGCGCAGCCGCAGGGGGCCACGATCCCGCCGGCGAGCGTCAGGCGCAACTGCGAGGAGGAGGAAGATGACGAGGGGCAGAGCAGGGATCGACGTGCCGAACGATGGCAGCAGCAGGCTGCTGGCATCGGACGTCCGCCCGGCACTTGTTCTCAGCGGCGGTGGGATTCTGGGCGCGGTTCAGGTGGGCGTGCTCAAGGCTCTCTTCCGGGGCGGTCTGCGGCCCTCGATGGTCGTCGGCACAAGCGTGGGCGCCCTCAACGGTGCGTTCGTCGCCTTCCAGCCAGACCTGGCGGGCGTCTCTGAACTGGAGGCCGTCTGGCGCGACCTACGCGCGTCGCGCATCTTCGAGCAGAATCCGGTGCGGCTGGCTGTCAACCTCATCACGCGACGCAACTGCATGTTCAGGACCGACCTCCTGCAGCAGCTCATCGGTGATTCGCTGGTCACCGATGACTTCGCGGCCGCGCAGATCCCGCTCCGTGTTGTTGCCACTGATATGACAAGAGGCGAGAAGGTGGTCCTGGAGGAAGGTCCGGTGTCCGAGGCCGTGCTCGCATCGTGCGCGATACCTGGCTTGTTCTGTCCGGTGGAGTCGGGCGGCGTGATGCTTGTGGACGGCGGTCTCGTGGCGAACATGGATCTCGAAACTGCCGTGAACGCCGGCGCCAGCGACATCCTTGCGATCGACCTTACACAGCCGCCGGACGGGTTCAAGTCAGACAGTATTGTGAAGGTCCTCTATCGCTCGCTCGAGTTGCTTCTACAGCAGCAAGTGAAGCGCGATATCGAACGCTTTTCGGACCGGGCGCGGATCACGGTGATCCGCCCCCATCTTGACCATGCGCACACCCTGGCGTCTTTCGGACATATCGGACACCTGATAGAGGAAGGTGAACGGCTGGGGCGGCAGCTGCTCGAGGAGTGCGTCGATGACGAGGGCCACCTGAGCTGCGGACTCGTGACGAACGAGCCGGGCAGCACCCGGTAACGAAGGCGGCTAACTACTCCAGCGGCCGTGCTTGGCTCGCGTTTCGAAGATCGAGTTCAGATCCTTCGCGTTGCTGTCTGAAGGCCGATCCGCGTGGTCGATGTCGCCCCGCAAGACTGGCTTCAGATACGAATTCGTGGAGGGCCCGGTGTGATTCGACCCCCCGACTCGCGGAAGAGGTCGCACCTCAAGGCGTCGCTTGCTCGACGACAATCACCTCCGGGTCATAAGCTATGATCAGGATAGCGAACTGGCTCGGTGCGTCTCCGCCGGGGGGGCCACTTGGCCTCTGAAAACTAGTCAAACGGCCCCTGTCGCCGTCTTTTCAGTGCGGTCGTAAGGAGGATTACAAAACGGCGACGGCGAGCCGCCTAATGTTTGTGTAAGAAGTCACAAGGTATCTCGTAGGAGGGTTCGGAATGCTGATACGTCGCATCGCGTTGCCAGTCGTGGTTTTGACTAGTCTTGCACTGCTCGCTGCTGCTTGTGGCGATAACGACGATGGCGAATCGTCGCCTCCCAGTGAAATTCAGGCGACGGAAACTCCCGTTGGCATCGACCTCGTGGCAAGCAGCGGAATCGTCGGGGGAGACCCAGACTTCAACTTCGTGGCTCTGACGTGGCAGGGATACTGGCTTTCCCGCGACCACTTCGGGCCGTTCGTGATGGCTTCCGGGATGGGCATCCCCTTCGAGCCGCCCATGGAGATGCTGCAACAGGCCATGGAGATGGTAGCCCAGAACCCAGACGACGTGGTGATGATCCCGGCGAACATGGCGCCGCTGCAAGCGATCTACGCTTCTGGCAGCCCGAACCTGCTTAACGATCCGAGGGACTTCGATCCGCTCGACTTTGAGGGGTTCCGTCTGGACCCGGACTCCTTTGATGTCACGGTCAGCGTCCGTGGTCAGGCGGAGACCATGTTGAAGGAGAGCCAGTGGGCACACAACTTTGCCAACGCCCATTTCGGCGAACCGGAGGGCGACTTTGGCGCACAGCAGCGGTTCATCGGCATGATGGTGGCCATGCTGTCGCAAATGCAGGGGCAGTACGCCATGCAAGAGCTGCTCGGCGATGACGGGCTCTACCACGACTCCGATGGAGCGCTGGACTTCACCGGCAACTGGGTGATGCTCCACGGGCTCTCCGACATCGCCGGGCTGACGAGCGATCGTGGTGAGTTGAATCACGGGCGCTACATGGCCCCAGATGCCCATCAGGCGTTCGAAGGCGCTGCGAACGGCCTGCTCGCCGCCCTCGAGGATCGCGAGCCGGCCTCCGCAGACGAAGCCGCGGCGGCGATTCGCGCGCTCGCCTACCGGGCCTGGACGGCTGATGATACGGCAGTCGCCGAACGTGCGCTAAGCAGAGCCCGGGCGATCGCGGATGAGCAGCTGGTGGACTTCACGTCGGAGGACGTCACGCAACTGGCAGCGGCGGTGACTGGCCTGATAGCGACGAGCGCTGCGACAGACGATGAAAAGTACAGGGATGCCGCAGACGCAATCTTCGACCGGCTGGCTGATGACTTCGATCCAGAGCATGGTGTGTTCAAGTCGAAGAGCGTCTACAGCGTCGATGACGTGGCCTGGATTATCGCCGGGCTGAACTCGCTGACGCAGCTTGGCGGCGATGCCACGAAGGGGCCTGCCAGCCGTGCGCTTCTCGCCTTCTACGAGAGCACTATCAGCCTGGCCGGGATGCAGCTTTCCGCACCGCCCGGCAAGGACGGCGCGATGGCGAGCGAATGGGAGAAGGACCTCCCAAGTGTCGTCTACTACCACCCCGCAGACACGCCTTCGCCGCCGGCCGCCGGGAAACTGCCCGTCCCGGCCAGCGAGGTGACATGGGACGGCGATAGCTGGGAAGTGACTAGCGATACCTTTGTGCCGGCGGGTGCGATGCACCTGGCGAACGAGCTGAACTGGATAGGCCCGCACCTCGGGTCGATCCCCTTCCCACCCGTCACCGACGCAGTTTCGAACCAGGTGCCAGACGCCGGCGCGCCGGTCACGAGCGCTACGCTCGTGGGCAAGAAGATCGCCTTTGACGTCGATGCGCTGACGGTGCCCGCAGGCCAGGAAGTGACCATCACATTCGACAATCAGGACGCCGCTGTCCCTCACAACCTGCACGTGCAGGCAGGGCCGGAAGGCGACTTCAAGACCGAAATCGTCGAGGGGCCAGTACTCCACACTGACTTTCGAGATCGCCGAACCCGGGAGCTGTAGCTTTGTCTGCGACGTTCATCCCATTCAGATGGCTGGGACGATCTTCGTCGAATGAGGTAAGCTACTCGGTCATAGAGCAGTGACGTCGTGCTCGGTCACCTCGCTCTGGAGCCGGCACCATCCGAGCGTCTCGAAGTCCAGGCTTCCGGGCAGCCAAGTATCATACAGGGAACGAACGTAGAGGGCCCAGCGGGATTCGAACCCACGACTCCCGGATTAGAGGCCTGTCGAAAGCGCCTGTGGGATCTGATGCTGCAGTGGGCCGTGTACGGCGAGCACCACGCTACGTGAAACGTCGGGAGTAAATCAGTAAGGGAGAGTTGAACATGGACTTTGAACCAGGCTATGCGATCCTCGCAGGCCTTATCGGTGGGACAGCGATGGCCGCGATCCTGTACATGGGGATCTTGATGTTGCCCCAACAAATGAAGATGAATCTGTTCGCCATGCTCGGCACGATGGTGCTGCCTGCCGGCGCAGCAGCGTTCGTAATGGGCGGTATGGTGCACGCGGTCATGAGCATCGTCTTCGGACTAGTGCATGGCGCCGTCTTCGCGGCGACAGATATCGATTCAGGCGAGGCTGTCTGGGGGCTACTGTTCGGCCTCGTGCACTGGGTCATCGTCGGGATGGCGCTGGGAATGCTACCTCTAATGCATCGAGGCATTCGCGACGGCGAGATCGACGCGCCCGGCTTCTACGCTCTGAATTATCCGCCAATGACGGTGATGGGGTTCCTCATGCTGCACCTGGTCTTCGGCGTGATCGTTGGGGCGTTGTACGGCTCTTGGGCTGGATAGCGACATCGCTCGGTACGTGTTGAGCACGGGTGAGTTGTAAGTGATAAGAGCGATCGACTCTCGACCATTTGGGCGTGTCGGCGCCGGGTGACGAACTCTAAGTAGCTCGGGCAATTGATCGTCGGGTTCTTAGTCCGTCTCGTTAGGATTCCGGATCTCAAGTCCGGGAGTCACGGGGCCTATCCCGGCCACGGTGTGCCGCCTCCGGCTAGGCGAGCTGCCGCGCGTACTCGAACGCGATGAGGCAGCGCCAGCAGTAGTAGCTGGGGTCGAGGTCACCAACCATGCAGCCGGCAAGTACGATCTCGTCGCGTTCGGCAGCTGCCATCGCCTCGTCTGTGGGATAGCCGTACAGGATGGGGACGACTGCATCAGTCTTCCCGCACTCGGGGCACGAGCTGACCTTCGGCTTACGCATCCAGGTAACCCATAAGGCGCAATACACGGAGACCGCGGGCGGGCGAATCGGAGGTCGGGAGAGGCCGCGTTCATGCCGCCGTGATCCCCGCTAGCCGATCACCTGGACTGAACGAGGCGTGGGCCTGGGCTGCCTTCTCCGCGTCGTACGGGGCCGTATACCGGCGTAGCATCGCCGACGTTGAGTGCCCGCGGAGCCGTTGGACATCGATCTACCG
>JADFKG010000177.1 GCA_022565075.1 Chloroflexota bacterium
CCGAGGTGCTCCGCGAGGTCGGCGAGGTCGCGGTTGCGCCGCGTGTCGCCATAGACGAGGTTGTTCTGCAGCTCAAGGAAGAAGTTGCCGTCGCCAAAGGCCCGGGCGTAACGCCGTGCTGCCGCCTCAGCCTCCCGCTGCAACCCCTGCGCCACCAGCGACGGCACCTCACCGCCGCGACAGCCAGAGAGCGCGATCAGCCCCTCCGTGTGCTGCATGAGCTTGCTCAGCTCCACGCGCGGCTCGCCCCGTTCGTGGTCCAGGTGCGCATGCGTGAGCAGGCGGCAGAGGTTGGCGTAGCCGCGCTGGTTCTCGCAGAGGAGCGTCAGGTGGTGATCAGCTTGCCCGTCCGGGTTCGCCAGCGTGATCTCGGCGCCTGTGATCGGCCGGATGCCCCAGGCCCGTGCGCACTGGGCGAACTCCATCGCGCCGTGCAGCCCGTCGTGGTCCGTCAGCGCCAGCGCCGTCTGCCCCAGCTCGCCCGCCCGCAGCACCAGCTCCTCGATGTGCGAAGCGCCGTCGAGGAACGAGAAGTTGGAGTGGCAGTGCAGCTCTGTGTAGCTCATCCGGTATACGCCTGCTTGTACCAGCGGCCGCAGACGACGTCGCGGTAGACGTCGACGGCGCAACCGTTCTCGAGGAACAAGCGCCAGTAGACCCGGCTTACCGGCTGCTCACGCCACCATTCGTCGTCGATGCGCCACTTCTCAAGGACCGACTCCACCGCGCAGAGATGGCCCGAAAGATAGAGACCGGCCGGCACGCCGTTCGCGTCCGTCTCTACGTCCAGGGGCCGGGGACTGTTGAGCGGCCGCAGCCGGCCCGCCGTCAGGCCAGATCTTCGATCGCCGCTCGCCGCTCTGGTATCCGTGACCACGGCTCCACCTCCACTATTCGTCCGATCGCGGGCTTTCCGTTTGCACCAAGGTGACGCGCGGCCTCCTCCACCTGCCGCCGCAGCTTGCCCTTGCTCTCGAAGAGCGTCGCCTGCTTGCCGGATTCGCCGCTCAGCCCCACCAGTTCGATCTCCAGCTCCTCCACCGGGCGTTCCGGTGGGTGGCGAGTGACCGCCGTCTTGATGACGAACCACGCCGCCTTCGGGTCGGCCAGCGCTTCCCGGAAGGCGATCGGCAGCTCCCAGTCGCCGCCAGCTTGCCCGTCTGGGCCGTACAGGCTTGCGCGGGCCACCGCCTTGCGCACCCAGCGCCCCCGCCGCGACTCGTCACCGTAGGCCGCCAGCGTCAGCCGCTCGAGCCCCGCGAGGATCGCCTCCAGGGCCACGGCGGGCGCCGGCATCTCCAGCCGGCGAACGACGGTGCTCTCTGTCGCGCGCGGGGCCAGCGGCTCGCCGTCGTTCCCCTGCGCCAGCTCCCAGCAGCGCTTTCCTTGCGGGCCGAACTGCTGCTGAAACGCGCCCAGCGGCAGCGCGGCGATGTCGCCGATCGTCTCCAGGCCCAGCAGCTTGAGCCGCCAGAGCATCGCCTCGTCGGCGGGCAGGTAGGTGCAGGGCAGCGGCGCCAGTAGCGCACGCTCCTCGCCGGCCGGCACGATCTTCGCGACGCCCGGCCGCGAAGTGGCGGCGACGACGCGGGCGGCGAACTTGCCGCCGGCGACCCCGACGCTGGCCATGAACCCGAGCCGTCTGTGCAACGAGGCGATCAGGTCGTCCGCAAAAGTCTGCGCTTCCACGGCAAGGCCGGCGAGCGAAAGGTACGCCAGACCGGGATCGCCCGGCTCCACCTCCGGGCTCAGCTCACCGAGCAGGCCGAGCACCTCCTCGAAACGGCGCCCGTAGTGCGCGCCGTCCGGCGGCAGCACGACCGCGCTGTGCGAAAGCGCAATCGCCTCGCTCATGCGCATGCCGGCGCGGATGCCCACGGCCTCGGCGCCGAGAGAACAGTCGAGCACGCGGGCGTCGCCGATGAGGACGAGGCGACTGCCGATCTCCTTACGGCGCTGGCGCTCTGCCTCGACCATAAAGCGAGGGATGAAAACGCAGGCGATGCTCACGGGGACGACCTCATGGGAGGTACAGAATAGAACTCATGTTCTACAATGTCAATCGCCAAGCTTCCCGCCAGGGCTCTTGACACCCGCAGTGCCAAAACCGAACCTTGCACCATACTGTGGTCAGCACTCAACCGGACGACCCCAGAGGAGGCGCCCCCATGGCGATTTACCCAACAGCGGAACAGTTCCAGGAGCTGATGAAGGGCCCACAGGACCAGCCCGTCGTGATGCTCAACCTGCTGCGGTTCAAGAAGCGTGCCGACGCCTCCCACGAGGGCGACACCGGACAGGAGGCGTACATGCGCTACGGGGCAGAGATGCGCAAGTTCGTGGAGTCCAAGGGCGGGCGCTTCATCTGGCTCGGACGGGTCGACTCGCAACTGATCGGCGAAGGTGGCGAGGAGTTCGACGCCGTCGGCCTCGTCGAGTACCCCTCGCGCAAGGCGTTTGCGGAGATCGCCCAGGACCCGTTCGTCACCGAGAACATCGGCAAACACCGCGCGGCCGGCCTCGAGATGCAGTGGCTGATCGCGATGACGGAAGCGCCGACGGACCGATAGACAATAACCGAAGCAAGAAGCAAGAGGAGGAACCCGCCCATGCAAGCCCTACGAACACCCGACGAGCGATTCACCGACCTACCCGGCTGGACGTTCGAGCCGAAGTATGTCGACATCCCGGACAGCGAGGGCGGCTCGCTGCGCATGCACTACATCGACGAAGGGCCGTCCGACGCGGCACCGGTGCTGCTCCTGCACGGCGAGCCCTCCTGGGCCTACCTCTACCGCAAGATGGTGCCGGTTCTCACGGCCGCCGGTCACCGAGTCATCGCGCCCGATCTCATCGGCTTCGGCCGCTCCGACAAGCCCGCAGAGAAGAGCGACTACACCTTCCAGCGCCACGTCGACTGGATGAAGTCGTTCATCGAGCAGCTGGGCCTCACCAACGTTACGCTGTTCGCCCAGGACTGGGGATCGCTGATCGGCCTGCGCATCGTGGCGGAGGACCCGGACCGCTTCGCCCGCGTGATCATCGGCAACGGCGGCCTGCCCACGGGTGATCAGACGCCGAGCGACGTTTTCCTGCGCTGGCAGCAGTTCTCGCAGGAATCGCCGGCGTTCGACATCGGGCGCATCGTGCAGGGCGGAGCGGCGACGACGCTGCCGGACGAGGTCGTGGCCGCCTACGACGCGCCCTTCCCGGACGACTCGTACAAGGCAGGCGCGCGCATCTTTCCCTCGCTGGTGCCGACGAAGCCGGACGACCCCGCCGCGCCCGCCAACCGCAAGGCCTGGGAGGCGCTCCAGA
>JADFKG010000033.1 GCA_022565075.1 Chloroflexota bacterium
CTAGCCGCAGGACGCTGCAGACGCACAGAAGCGGCCCGAAGGCCGCCTCTGTGCATCCATCCGCCACTAGCCAGGCCCCGGCGAGGGGTCCCATGTGGGGCCGCGGCTGTCTGGTTGTCAGTTGAGGAAGTTGGCGTCCGTCGCTCCAGCGCCGTCAGTGTCGCCCAGCGGCACGCGGAAGCCGGGGCCCCCATGGCGCGGACCGCCGAACGAGTGAGCGCCGACGTCGGAGCCTTCCGGTGCGCCTTCGCCCGGAACCTTCTCCACGATGCGATCGATCGACTCGGTGATCTTCGCGAGGATGCGGTCGGCCTGCTCCTGCGTGATCGAGCCGTCGGCGACCTTCTCGTCGAGGTCGGCTGCGACGGCGGCGAGTACGTCAGCCTTGAACTGCTCGACGTCCAGGCCCTGAGCCGTTGCCACGTCGGCGAGGCTGTTGCCGGCGTGCAGCTCATCCTTCAGCGCCTCGACCTCCATGCCGAGGACCTCAGCGGAGTTCTCGACTACCAGGCCAACGAGCCGCTGAATGTGGCCGTGGCCACCGCCGTGGCGACCGCCACCGAACGGCGGGAACAGGCGTCCTTCGCCGCTCTCGATGCGCTCGATGATCTCCGCGGCCTCTTCCTCGGTGATCGTGCCGTCAGCGACCTTCTCGTTAATGAGGTCGAGGTGGCTCTGCGTCAGGGCCCCTTCGAGCTCCTCAACGGTGACGCCGAGGTTTTCCGCCAGCAGTTCGAGGTAGTGGTCGGCGGGCCGGTCTTCCGACGTGTCCTCCTGGGCGCCGGCACCGGCGACGGCGACGATGCCGACGGCCAGCGCTGCCAGCACCCCTCCTAAGATCAAGATCCTCTTCATTCGATCGCTCCTTTCTCGGAATCACTTTTTGGTTCTGGAGCTATCCTCGCGTTTGGCCATGAACCGACTATGAGAGTGAAGTTAGAGTTTCTTAATGCACGGCGGATAGTTTCGCTCGCCAGATCTTGAGTCGTCGGTCATCGAGCGGATGCATGGGGTAAACTCAGGCTATGGCCGAGAAGAAGCAGCCGAAGCAGAAGACTCCGAAGACTAACGAAGTCCCCGCCTGGAAGCGCAAGGACGCGATGCGCAATCAGAAGAAGGCCGGCTGGGCGAACCAGTCGGCGCCACGGCCCGTTCACCGACCTCAGAAGCACTAGCTCGAACAGGAGGCCCCGCGCGGGTCACGACGACTCTCGTAGCGCTAGGCGTATTCGTTCGGTAGCTCGATCCCTCAACCGCGTTCACGCTCCGGTGTCTGTCCACGTCGCCGCTGATTCGACGTGGTGAGGCTCGTCGCCCCGGTCGTAACCGGATGGTCGCCTTTAACGTTCCTTTAATGTCTAACGTCTACCATCCGGACGAACCCATGTACGTACTACTTGTAGAAGACGAGCGCCGACTTTCGCAGCTTGTACGCCGCGTGCTCGTGGAGGAGGGCCACACCGTCGATTCCGCCTTCGACGGCGAGGAGGGTCTGGCGATGGGCCTCGAGGGCACCCACGACGTGATCGTGCTCGACATCATGCTCCCGGAGAAGGATGGCATCGAGGTCTGCAAGGCGCTCCGTCGCAAGAAGGTCGACACGCCTGTCCTGCTCCTCACCGCCCTTGACGGCGTGGACGACCGCGTGCGCGGCCTCGACGCCGGCGCCGACGACTATCTGCCGAAGCCGTTCGCCTTCCAGGAGCTGCTGGCCCGCCTGCGCGCCCTCTCCCGTCGCCGCGTTCAGACGAGCGACCCGCTGGAGATGAAGGTTGACGATCTGAGCCTCGACGTGCGCCGCCGTCGTGCCGAGCGCAACGGGACGCCGATCGATCTCAGCCCGAAGGAGTTCTCGCTGCTCGAGTTCCTCATGCGCAATCAGGGCCGCGTCGTCACCCGGACGCAGATACTGGATCACCTCTGGGGATACGACTTCGCGACCGACTCCAACCTCGTTGATGTCTACGTGGCCTACCTTCGCCGCAAGGTCGACAAGGGCCACGACCACAAGCTGATCCGCACGGTCCGGGGCGTCGGCTACGCCCTGGGTGATTAGGCATGTTTAGCGCCGCTCGCTGGCGCCTGGCGCTCTGGTTCGCCGGTGCCTTCGCCGTGATCCTGGTCCTCATCGGGGGCGCTGTGTACTTCACCACGCGAGCCGCCCTCTACGACCAGGTCGACGACGACCTGGCGGAACGCTCCGAGCGGCTGGAGAACATCCTGCGTCAGCGGGCGGGCGGCCGAATCGACTCGCCGTTCGTGGGCCGTCTTCGGCTCGAAGAGTTCCGCCTCGCGGCCGGCATACTTGGTGCGGGCGGCTACGAGGCGGCGCTCATGGCGCCCAGCGTCTTCGTCTATACGCACAACTACGTCGCGGCCGGCCTGCCCGAGTATGCGGAACTCGCAGAGACGGCAGGCGATCATGCGACGACGATGGGTGCCACGACCGAGGAAGGCGAGGACCTGCGCGTGCGCGTTAAGCCCGTCGTCGGCGAGGCGTATATCGTCGTCGCCCGTAGCATCGAGCCCGAGCAGCAGGCGCTGAACCAGCTGATCCTCGTCCTGGCCGGCGGCGGGATTCTCGGCCTGGTGCTGGCCAGCGGCGGTGGCTTCATGCTCTCCGGCCGCGCGCTGCGGCCGATCCGCAGAGCGATGGACGCTCAGCGCACCTTCGTTGCTGATGCCTCGCACGAGCTGCGCACGCCGCTCGCGCTCATCCGGGCCAACGCTGAGATCATGAAGCGCGAGGGAGCGGGTGAGAGCGCCGAGTCGGTCGATGACATCATCAAAGAGACGGATCACCTGAACTACCTCATCGGCCAGATGCTCACTCTGGCACGCACCGACGCGGGCAAGGCCCCGTTCGCGAGCGAGGACGTTGACCTTTCGAGCTTGGTCGCTGACGTCGTGCGCGAGGCGCAGGTGCTGGCGCGCGAGAAGGCGATCGCGCTCGCCTACGAGGGAGAGGGCGGCCTGCACGTGGTCGGTGATGGGCAGCGCCTACGTGAAGTCCTGTTGATCCTGCTCGACAACGCGTTCAAGTACAGCGACGAGGGCGGAAGCGTCAGGGTGCGGTTGACTGCCGATGGCTCGGACGTTCGCCTTGCCGTCGCCGACAACGGACACGGCATCCCGGCCGCCGACTTGCCGCACGTCTTCGATCGCTTCTATCGCGTCGACAAGGCGCGTTCCCGCGAGATGGGCGGCACGGGACTGGGACTGGCGATCGCGCGCTGGATCACCGAGGAGCACGGTGGGACGATTCGCCTCGAGAGCACGGCCGGCGAGGGAACGACGGTCACCGTCGAACTACCGGTGGTCAAGGCCTAGGGGGTGTCGCCGGGCGTTAGGACGAGCCGGCGGCGCTCTTCGGCGCCAGCTCCGGGTGGCCAGACCAGCGCCACGCCACGTTCGTCCCGCTGACGCCCATCAGGATTCCGTGCAACGCCGACGGGTGGATGTAGAGGCCGGCCGCTGGGTCGTTGGCCAGTTGCTGGTGACGGCCGTCGCGGGCGTGCAGCCGTTCCTTGATCGCGCCGGCGTTGGGCGTTTCGACGAAGCACATGTAGATCGACTGGCCGCGACGCTCGTAGAAGCGCCCCATGGAGCGCGTTGAGTCGGTCGTCTGCGTGATCTCGATGCGGTCGAGGCGTTCGGGCGGGTTGAACAACGTGAGCGTGCCGACGTAGCCCCACATGTCGCTGTCGATCGGCGAGAAGCGGGACTGGTCCAGCCCGAAGGCTCGCGTGTAGAAGTCGGCAGCGGCCTTGTGGTCGTCGACGACGTTCGTCACCTCGTAGACGAAGGAGATGAGGCCGGCCGGATCACGCGGCTCACTCTGGCGGATGGTAGTGCGCATGCCGTGAGTCTGGTCCGGCTCGATGTACAGTGAGTCGCCTTCACGGCCGAAGACCACGCTGTCGTCCTCGAGGCGGCGGGTCAGGTCATCGAGATCCGGTGTCGAGAAGCCAACACCGAAGATGCCCTCACCGCGGGACTCCAGCAGGTCGGCGACTGGCCCGTCGCCCGATGGTTCGAGCAAGTCGAACTCGCTGTCGCCGGCGCGCATGGTGGTGCGGCTCGCGGCGTAAAGCGCGATGGAGTCGTCGCCGACCTTCTCGGCGCCGAGGACGGCGCTGAAGGTATCGGCGGCCGTGGCGCGGTCACGCACCGCGACCAGCATGCGATCGAGGCGATCAAGCATCCGGAGAAAAGAATGAGCCCCGCCACCTGGCGGGGCTCTCATTTGACTGGTTGATTAAGTAGCTTTACCGATGCGGGTGATCTTGGTGCCGCAGACGGGGCATGTGCCCTGTACCGCGGGGCGACCGTTCTTCAGGGTGACGGATACCTGATCCTTGATCTCTCGCTTGGTCCGGCACTTGAGACAATAGCCTTCCATTGCTCCTCCTTGCCCCTGGCGGGGTGCGTATGGGCCTGTCCGATGCGCATCACTATAGCGTTCCGGTAACGTAAGTCAACACGTACCGGATGGTTTTCGCACGAGTGACATACCTTTGCGCAGGTTTTACGCGCTCTCAAGGCTAAAAAGCGCGTATGAGCGGTTCGCCCAACGGGCGAAGGCGCGTGCCTAGTAGCGGTTCAGCTCGTCAATCAGCTTGCGCAGTCGCCCGAAGCTGGACTGGTTGAAGTGCACCGCCAGGCGCTCGCAATCCAGCTCGTCCTCGTCGTCGATCTCGACCTTCGAAGGCTCCGACGCGCGGATGCCGCGGCGTCCCAGAATGTCCTTGAAGGCGTGTCCCAGCTCGTCGATCTTGTCCTTCGGAGGCAGCCGCTTGACGCGCAGCATGAGCACGCCGTCGGCGTAGCGCTGCGACCGGTAGTTGGCGTAAAAGTGGGTGATCTCTCTCACCGCCGACTTGATGCTCTTCGCGTGGTAGAGCAGGTGCAGGTCGTCCCGCGAGATCAGGCCGCGGCCCAGCAGCTGATCTTCGGTGAAGCGCAGCCAGTCGCTCCAGAACGTACTGCCCTCTTCTTCCAGCAGGACGACCGGGTGGAGGTCGCTCTTGCCGGTCTGCATCAGCGTCAGTAGTTCGTACGTCTCGTCCATCGTCCCGAAGCCGCCGGGCAGAAGGGCGAAGGCGTCCGACTCCTTGATGAACGTGACCTTGCGCGTGAAGAAGTATTTGTAGTTGATGAGCTTCGCGTTGCCCTGGATGAAGATGTTCGGCTCCGACTCTAGCGGCAGCCGGATCGACGCACCAAAGCTCTTCTCCGCACCCGCGCCTTCGTGTCCCGCGGCCATGATGCCGGGCCCGGCGCCGGTGATCACCATCCAGTTCTGCTGGACCATCGCCTCGGCGAAGCGGCGCGTGTACTCGTACGCTGGCTCATCTGGCGTCGTTCGTGCGGAGCCGAAGATCGAGACCTTGCGCTGGTCCCGCCACTTCTTGAACACGCGGAACGAGTAGGCGAACTCCTTGAGCGCCGCGTTCACCAGCTTCTGTTCTCCGCGTTCGGCATCGTCGCGGTCGAGCCGCAGCGCCGTCATTATCATCTCCTGGACGAGATCGGCGTTTGCCCCGGCGCCGGATTCGGCGACGAGCTGTACGATCTTCTCGTCGAGCGCCTTGTCGCCTGTGGTGTAGGGCCGGCGACGGCGCGTCTTCCGTTCAACCATCTGAATTCGATCTTAGCACCGCGTGACACGTCTTCCGTAAGCCAGGACGTTCAAGGCCATATCATGTTTGCGATGGCGCGCACGATCGTTCACGCGGATCTCGACGCCTTCTACGCCTCTGTCGAGCAGCTGGATAATCCCGAGCTGCGCGGCAGGCCGGTGGTCGTCGGCGGCCCGGCCGAGAGCCGCGGCGTAGTTGCCGCGGCTTCTTACGAGTCGCGTGCCTTCGGCGTGCGATCGGCGATGCCGATGAGCCGGGCGCTGCGGCTTTGCCCGGACGCCGTTCGAGTCTCGCCGCGGTTCGAGCGCTACAGCGAGGTCTCGAAGCGGGTGATGGCGATCTTCCGCTCGGTCACGCCGCTCGTTGAGCCGCTGTCGCTGGACGAGGCGTTTCTAGACGTCAGTGGCCGCGAGAAGTTCCACGGTGGGCGGCGGCCGCTGGCCGAGTTCCTCAGAACCGAGGTCAAGAAGCGCACCGGCCTCACATTGTCGGTCGGGCTGGGTACGAACAAGACAGTCGCCAAGATCGCCTCCGAAAATGGGAAGCCGGACGGGCTCGTCATCGTCCCGGCCGGGCGCGAGGCGGAGTTTCTTGCGCCGCTGCCTGTGCGTGCGTTGTGGGGCATCGGCCCAAAGTCCGAAGCCGCGCTGGCGGACGCGGGCTTCGCCAGGATCGGCGACCTTGCGGCGGCCAGCCCTGATCGCCTCGGGGCAATCCTCGGATCGCGCGCCCGCGAAGTCTACGAGATGGCCTGTGGGCGCGATGAGCGGCCGGTTGTCACCGACTCGGAGCGAAAGTCGGTCGGGGCGGAGACGACGTTCCCGCGCGACCTGCCCGACGGCGACGAGCTACGGTATCAACTGCGCCGAATCGCGGAAGAGGTCGGCGAGCGGCTGCGCAGGCACGGCGCCCGCGCGAAGACGATCGCCCTCAAGCTCCGCTACTCGAACTTCAACACGATCACTCGCCAATCAACTCGCGAGAAGCCTACGGCCGACACGGACGCGATCCACGGAGAAGCGGCGGTGTTGTTGGACAAGGTCGTGCAGAGCGGCGACAGGTTTCGGCTGATCGGGATTTCGTGCAGCAACCTCGAGGAGGAGCGCAAGGAGCAGCTTAAACTCTTCGGTTGAGTGCGCTAGCCGATGATCTTGGGCGCAGGGTGGTGGGCGTGGTCCGGAAGTATGAGACCGCCCCGACCTACGACGGCCTCTTCGATCTTCAGGTCCGGGCGTGCGGTGAGCATGTCGAGGAAGAGGGTGACGATCGTCGGGTCCCATTGGCTGCCGCCGCCGTCGCGCAAGATCGACTGCGCCTCCTCGTGGCTCATCGCCTCGCGGTACGGGCGGTCTGTCGTCATCGCGTCGTAAGCGTCCATCACAGCCACGATGCGAGCGCCGAGCGGCACTCGTTCGCCGGTGAGGCCGTCCGGGTAGCCGCGGCCGTCCCAGCGCTCGTGGTGGTGGTAGACGATCGGGTAGGCGCTCATAAGGAAGCCGACTCGCTTGCAGATCTGGCCACCGGAGTAGCAGTGTTGCTTGACGATCGCATATTCCTCGGGCGTCAGGGCGCTAGGCTTCTTCAGGATCGAGTCCGGCACCACGATCTTGCCCATGTCGTGCAGGGCGGCGCCCAGGCGCACGACTTCGATCTCGTGGCTGGGCATCCCCATCTCCTTGGCCACCAGCGATGAGTAGTCTGCCAGGCGCCGGCAGTGGCCGCCGGTATACGGGTCGCGGCTCTCAATCGCCTCCGTCAGCCCCATCGCCGTTTCGAGAGCGAACCGCGAGAGCGATTCGCGTTGGCGCACGCTGCGAATGGCGATCTCCGCCTGGTGAGCCAGGCGTTCCAGGCGCGCCGTGTCCTCCGCTGACAGCTCGCGCTCGTCCGGAAAGCCGACGAGAAGTGCACCGTAGACGCCGTCCTCCAGTTCCACAGGCGCGGCCGCCGCGGTGACGAAGCCGACGAGCGCGGCGAATTCGCGAAGTCTGTCGTAGCGAGGGTCCTCGAAGACGTTCTTCGCTTGCGTTGGCTTGTGATGGAGGATTGTCCAGCCCTCGACGCCTTCGCCGTACGGGGCGCCCTTCGGGAAGACCTCGCGGAAGGCGTCCTCGCTGAAGCCGAAGGGAAGGAACGGGCGCTGGCTCTCGGTGCCCACCGGCACCATGATCGTGCAGATCTTGGCGTCGCAGGTCTCGGCCACGCGGCGCGTGACCTCTTCGACGATCGTCTGCTCGTCGCCGCCGGACATAATGGCGGTGTGGATGCCGGATAGCGCTTCCAGTTCGCGTTCGCGGCGTTGGTTGTGCTGGCTCATCTCGTTCAGCTTGCGCTCGCTCTCCGCCAGATGCGATCGTTGCTCCTGAATGCTGGCCCACTGGTTAAGGCTCACCGCCAGGAAGAGGTAGACGGCAGGCCAGCCGAGCCACAGCACGGGCATGATGGACTCGTTCATGCTCGCGCCCACTGCAGTCATCGCCGGGCTGCTGAAGACCGAAGCGATCGCCGCCAGCAGTACGCTGAACGGCAGCGGATAGCGGTAGGCGGCGAAGCATATCGGCAGGAAGAACGCAGTTGTGAACGCGCTTGGCACCTCGCCGTCGATGAAGACGAGAGTGCCGATGCCGGCCGTGGCCGCCAGCCAGAGTGTGGCCTCGGTTGCCCTCTTGGTCATCGCTGTGCGTTTTATACTCATAATCGTCGCTTGTGGCCTGCCTGTTGCAAGCGGTGTTGAGGCGTCTGTACATAATCTCAGACGCCCTCTCGAAGGGTGCGTTGCATCGTGATTGGGCAATACGCGATGAAAAGTTGAGGATTGGTGAAGAGATAGTCGTTAACTGGCCATTGAATACCCGCCGTTAACGCTCAGCACCTGCCCGGTTATCCACTCGGCGCGGGCCGAGCTCAGGAACGCCACTGCGGAAGCGATGTCCGACGGCTGGCCCAGGCGTCCTAGGCCTTTCGCCAGCGGATAGCCACGCATGATCGCTTCGCCCTGCTTCTCAATCCACTCGCGAGTCGCGTCGGTCACGGTCGTCGCCGGCGAAACGCAGTTCACCGTCACCGCGAAGCGGCCCGATTCCTTCGCCAGGGCCTTGCTGAAGCCGATGACGCCGGCCTTCGCCATCGAGTAGGCGACCAATCTGGGTTCGCCGATGCGGCCGGCGTCCGAGATGACGTTGACGATGCGGCCCCAGCGCCGCTCCTGCATGCCGCCGATCACGGCCCGGCTGCAGTTGAGCACGCCGTACGTGATCAGGCCCATCGTGCGGTCCCAGTCCTCGCGGCTGCTGGCCGGGAAGAAGCCGCCGGTCGAAGGCACGGCGTCCTGTGTCGTCGTCGCCGGGATGCCGGCGTTGTTCACGAGAATGTCGACGGGACCCAGCTCGGACTCGACGCGACTCACGGCCGCCTCGATCGATGCCAGGTCTGTCACGTCGGCGGCGACGCCGATCGCATCACCGCCGGCAGAGCGGATCTCGGCCGCCGCTGCCTCCGCGCGCTCCTGGAAGAAGTCGTTAACAGCGATGCGCGCGCCATCCGCTGCCAGCGTCCGGCAGATCTCGGCGCCGATGCCGCGCCCGGCACCCGTCACCAGCGCCACCTTTCCGCTAATCCCGAGGTCCATCGCAACCCTCCTTCGCCCCGGATTATCCCCTCTGCCCTCGATCCTGTCTCCCGTCGCCCCTCATCCTCTATACTCATCGCCGTGAGCGCGTCCGATCTTGCCATCGAAGGTGGGCCGAAGACCCGCAGCGAGCCTTTCCCGCCCTGGCCTGTACTCGGCTCGGAGGACGCCATGGCTGCGTCCGAGGCACTGCGCTCCGGTCAGCTGACACAGCTTACCGGCGGCTTCGTGCGCGATTTCGAGGTGGCGTTTGGGCAGTGGCACGGCGCTGGAGACTGCGTCGCGACCAGCTCCGGTACGACGGCGATCCACGTCGCGTTGGGGGCACTCGGTATCGGGTCTGGAGACGAGGTGATCGTGCCGGCTCACACGTTCATCGCCTCGGCGACGCCCATCTTGCACCAGGGCGCGACGCCGGTGTTCGCCGACGTCGACGAGGCGACGTTCTGCCTCTCAGCCGAGAGCGTCGCCGAGCGCCTGACCGAGCGCACCAAGGCGATCGTTGTCGTGCACCTCAACGGTCACCCGGCCGACATGGACGCGCTCCTCGAGATCGCCCGAGCGCGCGGCGTGGCCGTCGTCGAGGACGCTGCGCAGGCGCACGGCGCGCTCTACAAGGGCCGCAAGGTCGGCACGATCGGCGTCGTCGGCTGCTTCAGCTTCTGGGAGGACAAGATCATCACGACCGGCGGCGAGGGTGGCGCCGTCATCAGCGACGACGAGGCGCTCGTGGAGCGCATGCGCCGGCTGCGCCACCACGGCGAGGGCCCGGTTGAGGGTGAGCGCGCCTACTACCACGTGGAGCTTGGCTACAACTTCCGGATGACGTCGATGCAGGCGGCGACGGGGCTCGTCCAGTTCCGCCGGCTGGAGGAGTACCTGGAGGCGCGCCGCCGGAACGCCGCCTATCTCTCGGAGCGGCTGGGCGAGCTGGGGCCGATCGACCCGCCCTTTGTCGCCGAATACGCCGTGCCTAGCCCGTACAAGTACGTCTGCCGGCTGCGCTCCGACGCTGGCATCGACATCAGCCGCTTCGTTGCCGCTGTCGCCGCTGAGGGCTTGCCGATCTCGCGCCGCTATCCGACGCCGCTCCCGCAGCAGCCCGTCTTCCGCGACGCTGGCTTCGCGGGCGCTCCCTGCCCCGTCAGCGAGCGGCTGGCCGGCGAGCTGTTCACGCTGCTCGTCCACCCGACGGTCGAGACGCCCGACCTTGACGATTACGTGACGGCGATCCGCAAGGTGCTGAAGGCTCTGTCGTAGGGACCCGTCGCGCGGCCGGGCGAAGAAGTACGAAATCGAGAGTTCGGCTGCGCTCGGAACGTGCGGTCGGCCTGATCATCTGCCAGTAGCGGGTCTGCCATTCGCCCATTGCCCGGCTACTGTACGTCGCCTGGTGTTGGCTCTACGATGCGTTCGTGGCAAGCATCCGCGTCGGCAATGCGCCGTGCTCCTGGGGCGTGATGGGCGGCTACGACGCCGCACTCTATCCGCCGTACACGCAGGTGCTCGACGAGATCGCCGCCGCTGGCTACACCGGCACCGAACTGGGCGACTGGGGTTACCTGCCGACCGACGCCCGGCAGCTCCGTGACGAGCTGGCGGCGCGCGACCTGTCGATGATCGGTGCGCTCGTACCCGTGCCGCTGGCGGATCGCGCCGCGCACGCGACCGGGCTCGCCGACGCCCTGCGCACCGCCCGGCTCCTCGCTGCGGTCGCCTCCGATGGCGCGCCATCCCCGTTCGTGATCCTCGCCGACGCTAACGGCTCGGACCCCG
Source organism: Chloroflexota bacterium (assembly GCA_022565075.1). Classification (GTDB taxonomy): domain Bacteria; phylum Chloroflexota; class Dehalococcoidia; order SM23-28-2; family RBG-16-64-32; genus CF-162. Next base: position 11,047 of record JADFKG010000033.1, read on the forward strand.
TGCGGGTGCAGAACGCCGGCCGCATCGGCCCCGAACACGGGCTCTCCGATGAGCGGTGGGTTGCCTTCGGCGAGGGCGCGGCAGCGATCGCCCGAGCTGTTCGTGACGAGACCGGCCTGCGCACCGTCTTCCACCACCACTGCGGTGGCTATGTCGAGACGCCCGCAGAGACGGCCCGGCTGATGGCGCTGACGGAAGACGGCGACCTCGGCCTCTGCTTCGACACGGGCCACTGGGCGCTTGGCGGAGGTGACGTTCTCGAGGCCTTCCACCGATACGGGGAACGCATCTGGCACGTCCACTTCAAGGAGTATCACGCCGGAGTCGCGGAGCAGATGCGGTCGGAAGGCTGGGACTACTTCGAAGGCCTCGCGAAGCGCGTCTTTCACCGGCCCGGCACCGGCGACGTCGACTTTCCGGCGCTCCTGGCGGCGATGCGTTCATCCGGCTACGGTGGCTGGGTCGTTGTCGAAGATGAGCTGCCGCCGGGCGACGGCTGTCCCGAAGAGAGCGCCCGTGCCGACCGTGAGTATCTGGCGAGGCTGGGCCTCTGATGGCTGACCTGCGCATCGGCGTGATCGGCGCCGGACCGATCGGTAAGGTCCACGCCGCGAACCTCGCGACCCGCGTCCCCGGTGCCCGTCTCGCCGCCGTCGCCGACGCCGACCGCGAGAAGGCGGAGGCCTGCGCCGCGGCAAACGGGGCCGACGACGCTTACACGAGCGACACCGAGCTGCTGGCGCACCCGGGCCTTGCCGCGGTGATCATCTGTACGCCGCCCGAGACCCACGCCGGGATCATCGAGGCGGCGGCCGCGGCGGGAAAGCACGTCTTCTGCGAGAAGCCGCTGGAGCGGACGCTCGATCGTGCCGACATCGCGCTTGCCGCGGTAGAGAAGGCCGGCATCAAGTTCTTCATCGGGCTGAACCGGCGCTATGACCCGCACTTTCTCCGCCTGCGTGACGCCGTGCACGCCGGCGAGGCCGGCCGCCCTCTCTCCGCGCACTTCATCGCGCGTGACCCGGTCGAAGCGCTTGCGGACACACCGAATCCTCCCGGTGACCTCTTCTTCAGCACGACGGTCCACGAACTCGACTTCGCCGGCCTCGTCATGCGGTCGCCGGTCGAGACCGTGTACGCGGCCGGAGGCGTGATGGCGGACGGAGGCGGGCCAGCGATCGACGACCCGGACACGGCGATCACGCTCCTGCGCTTCGCCAGCGGCGCCCTGGTGACGATCGATAACAGCCGCATCGCCCCCGGCTATGACCAGCGCATCGAGGTCTTCGGCACGTCCGGCGTGGTGACCGCGGACAACGTTCGCGCCGACGTGGCCGCCACGATCGAGGGCGCGACGTCGTTCTTTACGGCACGCTACGGTGAGTCTTACGTCGCTGAGATGCGGGCGTTCGTCGATTGCGTCCGGCGCGACACGCCGTCGCCGGTTGGGACGAAGGAGGCGCGGACCTCGCAGGTGCTTGCGGAGGCCGCGTGGCGGTCGTATCGCGAAGAGCGCCGGGTGGCGGTGCGCGAGATCGGCTAGCCGGGGTCGGTGCCTATATGTTGCTCGTCCGTATCCGGCGAGCCGGCCGGTTTGCGGGTCACGAGCACGAGAATCACGTAGCCAATGATCGCGGCGATCAGCGACCCGGCGAGGATGCCCATCTTGCCGTTGCTGATGAGGATTTCGTTATCGAATGCCAGCTCGTTCACGAATAGCGAGACGGTGAAGCCGACGCCGCCCAGCAGCCCGACGCCAAGCACGTGCCACCAGTTCATTGACCGTGGCAGCGAGGCGATGCCGAGCCGGACGGCGAGCCACGTCGCCAGGAAGATGCCCACCGGCTTCCCGAACAGCAGGCCGAAGGCGACGCCCTGCGACACTTCGCTCGATACGGCGTTGCTCACGCTGTCGCCGGTGATCACGACGCCGGCGTTGGCGAGCGCGAAAAGAGGAACGACGATGAAGCTCGTCATGGGGAGTAGTAGCCGCTGGATGCGTTCTAGAGGGGACTCTGTGCCTTCCGTGAGCGCTTCCATTTGGCCGAGGATGTGTTGCGCCGCTTGCTTGTCTTCTCTGGCCTGGGCGTCGCGATATTTCGCGAAGAGGTCATCCATCGAGTCTTCAAACATCGACGTGCTGTAGTACGGGTTGGCGGGCGTCATGAGGCCCAGCGCGACGCCGGCGATCGTGGCATGCACGCCCGATTCGTGCATCGCCACCCAGGCGAACGCGCCGAAGAGCAGGTAGACGCTGATGTCTCGCACTCCCGCCCGGCTCATTCCGTGGATGAACGCAAGCAGCCCGCCGGCGATCAACAACGCCTCGATCGAGAGGTCGGATGTATAAAAGACGGCGATGACGGTGATGGCGCCGATGTCGTCCGCGATCGCCAGCGCGAGCAGGAACACGCGCAGCTGCGAGGGGATCCTTCGCCCGATGAGCGCCAGGACTCCCAGCGCGAAGGCGATGTCCGTGGCCACCGGGATACCCCATCCGCGCTCGCCTTCGCCGCCGGCGTTCAGCGCGATGTAGATCAGCGCGGGGACGATCATGCCGCCCAGGGCAGCGGTAACCGGCAGCATCGCCTTCTGGAACCCGGCCAGTTCGCCTCGTGTCATCTCCCGCTTGATCTCAAGCCCGACGACGAAGAAGAAGAACGTCATCAGGCCATCGTTTATCCAGCCGTGCAGGTCATTTTCGATGTGGAAGATGCTGGTATCGATGGAGAGTTGAGTGGCGAAGAGGTCGAAGTAGGCCTCGTCCCACGGCGAGTTCGCCCAGATCAGCGCCACGACGGCGGCGAGGAGCAGCGCGATGCCACCGATGACCTCTGTGTGGATGAACCGCTGGGCGGGCAGCACGAACTGCCTGAAGACGTATGAGCGCTCGGCCTCGTGCTCCACCTCTCCGCGGCTGCGGGGCGGGACGCGGTGCGACGGGGGCGGCTTGCGGGGACCTTCGGACATCGGAATGTAGTTTACCCGCCGCCTTCGTTAAGCGCCCGTAGAGGCGGGACTACGGGCGGAACTCTGGCCTAACCCTGGCTCGTCGTGGTGCCGCCGTCGACGCGGATCGTCAGGCCGGTGAGGTAAGCGCCAGCTCGCGACGCCAGGTAGATCGTCGCCCCGGCCATGTCCTCCGGCCGGCCGATTCGTCCCAGAGGGATCGTGGCCTTGATCTGGTCGCCGAACGTCTCCAGCGTCTCGTGCATCATCTTGCTCTCGAACGGCCCCGGCGCGATCGCGTTCACGGTGATCCGCTGCGGCGCCAGCTTGCGGGCCAGCACGCGCGTCATGTGGAGCACCGCGGCCTTCGTCGCAGAATAGGCGTACGTCTCCAGGAACGGCGCCTGGATGCCGTCGATAGAGCCGATGTTGATCACGCGCGCCGGGTCGTCGTCGCTCGCCGCCTTGTTCAGCAGTGGCACGAGCGCGCGGGTGAGGTGAAAGACGCCCTTGACGTTGAGCGCGAAGCAGCGGTCGAAGGCGGCGTCGGGGTACTCTTCGAACGGAGCGCCCCAGTTGTTGCCCGCGTTGTTGACGAGTATGTGCAGCCGGTCCTCTCGCTTGCCGATCTCTTTCGCGAGGGCGACGCAGCCCTCTTCAGTGCTGAGGTCGGCCCGCACAGCGATGCACGTACCCGACTTCGAAAGCGCCGCCGCTTCCTTCTCGATCACGTCGGTCTTGCGCGAGGAGATGTAGGTCTTCGCACCGGCTTCAACGAGCCCCTGAGCGATCATCAGGCCGATGCCCTGGCCGCCGCCGGTCACCAGCGCCACCTTGTCTTTCACCGAAAACAGGTCGTTCATCAAGCGTCCTTCCTAGTCGTCGGCGATGAACACCGACTTGTACTCCGTGTAGTGCTCTAGCGCCGCCATGCCCTGCTCGCGGCCCAGTCCAGACTGCTTCACACCTCCGAACGGTGCCTCGATGTGCACCGACGACGATGAGTTTATCGACAGCATACCCGTCTCGATGCCGCGGGCGACCCGCAGCGCCCGGCCGATGTCCCGTGTCCAGATCGAGCCGGAGAGACCGTAGATCGAGTCGTTGGCCAGCCGCACCGCTTCGTCCTCGGTCTCGAACGGGACGATCGCCACGGCGGGCCCGAAGATCTCCTCGCGCATGATGCGCATCTGGGGCTCGGCGCCGGTGTAGACGGCGGGCAGCAGGAAATTCCCGGGCAACTCCGGTCGCTCGCCGCCGCAGACGCGCGTCGCGCCCTCGCTCTCCGCCGTCGCCAGGTG
>JADFKG010000178.1 GCA_022565075.1 Chloroflexota bacterium
CGTGCTCGACCTCACGCAGGTGTACGCCGGGCCGACCTGCACGCGAATGCTCTCGGACCTCGGCGCTGACGTGATCAAGATCGAAGGCCTGACGCGGATGGACATCACGCGCAACTTCGTGATGCCCGAGAACGACAGCAAGGACGACTACTGGAACAAGGCCGGGTATTTCCTGCTGCGCAACGGCGGCAAACGCTCGCTAACGCTCGACTTCGGCGAAGAGAGGGGCGGAGCCAGCGCCGGGATCGTGAAGCGGCTGGTCGCCGAGTGTGACATCGTGGCCGAAAGCTTCACGCCGCACGTCATGGACAAGTTCGGCCTGGACTACGACTCGCTGACGAAGATCAAGCCGGACATCATCATGATCAGCCTCTCCGGCTACGGCCAGAACGGCCCCTGGCGGGACTACTCGGGCTATGGCATGGGGCTGGAACCGGCGGCCGGGCTCTCCTCGCTCACCGGCTACAGGGGCGGCCCAGACGGGCAAGGCGATCCGCTGCGAACCGGTATCTCGTTCACCGACCCGTATTCCGGCATCGTTGGCGCCGGCGCCGTGTTGAGCGCGCTCCTTTACCGCCGGCGCACCGGCAAGGGCCAGTACATCGACCTCTCGGAGCAGGAAGCGGCGGTCCCCGTCGTCGGCTACGCGCTGATGGACTACGCGATGAACGAGCGCCAGCCAGAGCGCATCGGCAACCGCAGCCACTGGTATGCGCCCCAGGGCTGCTACCCGTGCACGGGTGAGGACAACTGGCTCGTCATCACTGTCACCGACGACGACGCCTGGCGAGCCCTCTGCGAGGCGACCGGCCACCCGGAGTGGGCCGACGACGAGCGCTTCGCCGATGTCGCGTCCCGCAGGGAGAACCACGACGCGCTGGACGAGCTGATCACCGGCTGGACGCGCGAACAGGATCATTACGAAGCGATGCACCTCCTGCAGAAGGCCGGCGTCACGGCCGCCGCCGTCCTCAACCCGAAGCAGGTGCTGCTGGACCCGCACCTCCGGGAGCGCGGCTTCTTCGACCGCGTCGAGACCGAGCAGGGCCCGCGGCCGGTACCGCACCAGATAGGCGCCAAGTTCTCCGCGTTCGAGATGCCGAGCGCCCGTCCAGCGCCGAAGCTGGGCGAGCACAACCGCCAGGTGCTTCAGGGGCTGCTGGGCATGAGCGACGACGAGGTGAACGACCTGGAAGAGCGCAAGGTGATCGGCGATACGCCGGCCACCGCTGTGCCGCTGCCGGTCATGCGCATGTTCGTGCAGTGGCCGCTGTTCTCGTACGAGCAGATGGGCGCGCTCGGCGGCATCGATAAGGACTACCGGGCGCGGCTCGGGATCGAGCCGCCGGCCTCGGAGTGAGACAAATCGATGCGCCCAGCGAGCTGCTTGAGTCGCCCGGCCGTGTGCTAAGCTGAGCGCCAATCCGTGACTGCGGTGCGTATACGCACCGCAGTCGCCACCCAAGCCCCCCAGCGCCTAAATAGAGAGCGAGGACGCCATGAAGTTCGGAGCAGTGGCAAACCAATCGGGAGTGACCTGGCAGGAGCTGGTCGACTTCTGGCAAGAACTCGATGGCGGGTCAGCGTTCGACTCACTCTGGCTCATGGACCACTTCGTGAGCGGCTTCGGCCAGGCGTTCGGCTCCGAAGGCCCCTGCATGGAGGGCTGGACCGCTCTCGCCGCGCTCGCTCAGGCCACTTCGCGGGTGCGCCTCGGCATCCTCGTCTCCGGCAACACCTACCGTCATCCGGCCGTTCTCGCCAAGCAGGCGACGACCGTAGACCACATCTCCGGCGGCAGGCTGATCGTCGGCCTCGGCGCAGGCTGGCACGAGTTCGAGCACCAGGCGTTCGGCATCGACCTGCCACCCGTCAAGGAGCGCCTCGACCGCCTGGAGGAGGCGTCCCACATGATCAAGGCGTTGTGGACGGAGGAGAGGCCTTCGTGGACCGGCGAATACTACTCGCTCGACAAGCCGCCTTACAACCCGCCGAACGTCCAGGAGCCGCACCCGCCGATCCTCATCGGCGGCGGCGGCGAGAAGCGCACGCTGCGCATCGTCGCCCACTACGCGGACATGGCCAACGTCATGGGCACGCCGGCTGAGGTGAAGCACAAGTTCGAGGTGCTGGACAAGCACTGCGAGGCTGTCGGCCGCGATCCGGGCACGATCAAGCGCACGATCCAGGTGCCGCTCTTCTTGAACGAAGACCCGGCCTTCCGCCAGCGCGTGCTGCAGGGGATGTCGGCGGCGACGGGCGGCACGCCGGAGGAAGCGGCCAAGGCGCTGCTGATCGGCGGGCCGGAGGAGATTTCGGAGCAGGTCAAGCGCTACGAGGACGCGGGCGTCGAGGAGATGTACGTCGCCCTCTGGCCGCGCTTCCTCCCCGGGCCCACGCGGCGCTTCGCCGAAGAAGTGATACCGGCGTTCAGCTAGTCTCGGGCCCGCTGTAGCGCTCGTAACGGGCACGGAAGCCGAAGAGGCGGCCGATTAGGGCCAGCAGGACCAGCACCGGCCGCTGCGCGAAGACCGGAGGCCCGGCCAGGAAGCTGTTGTGACGCCGCGACAGCAGCGCAGCCTGAAGGAGGTTGCCGCGGCCGTCCGCGCTGATCTTGCCGTCGCGATAGAGGCCGAAGATCGTCTCGAACAGCTCCTGGAAGTCCCGCGCCGGTGCGACCTCCACCACGAAGACGGCCTGCTCGTCGCCCGCCACCTCGACCATGTGCCCCTGCCTCGCCGGGACTACGGCTGAGTCACCTGGACCGAGCATTCGCTCCTCCCCGGAGACTGTCACCAGCAGCCGGCCGGAGACGACCCGGACCCGCTCCTCGACGTCCCAGTGGACGTGCGGCGGCGCCGAGAAACCGCCGGGGTTGACGTGGAACTCAAGCTCCAGCAGCTCACCGCCGGTCTCGGCGCTCGTGCGCAGGACGACGAACCGCTCGCCGGTGGCCGGGATCTCGACCGTGTCGCCGGACTGTGCCATGACGCACCGACCATACGCGCCCGCCCGGCGTCTGTCGAACGCCTCGCCCGGCGTGCTATCCTGCGCCTGCGCCGCACGGAGACGCACAGGAGGAGGCCGCAAGATGACCCGAATACTGGTGACCGGAGGGGCGGGTGGCCTGGGCAGCGAACTGGCGCCCCGGCTGCGTGCCGCAGGCCACGACGTGCGGATCGGCAGCAGCCGCCCGCAGCCAGATGACCTGGCGAGCGGCCTCGAGTGGGCGCAGGGC